>JBBFMH010000011.1:0-20932 GCA_037478615.1 Hydrogenothermaceae bacterium | reverse complement strand
ACTACAAGGAGCTTGTTGTTTTCCATAGTTATCTCTATACCAAGTCCTCCAAACTCTCCCTGTGTTTCTGATGTAAACTCTTTAAACTCCTCAGGAGTAAAAAATGTTGAATAAGGGTCAAGTGCTGATAACATTCCTCTTAATGATCCGTATAGAAGCTGTTTTTTATCTGGATTTTCTACATAGTTATCTTCAACCAATTTTAAAACATCGGTATATGTTCTTATAATCTGAATTTCGTCGGAGTAATCTCTTTTCTCAGCTTTTGAGCTTAAACCAAAACTCATTCCTGCAATGAATATAAGTAACACTCCTATAACCATAGAAACCTTACTTTTCATCAATCTTCCTCCTTAAAAATCTAGCAAAATATTAAATCACAATCAGGTATAAGAATTTATTACATATTTATAATTTTTTCAAACTTTTTAAACAAATTTTAAATTTTTATTTTTACATTCTATGTTAAAATACATTACTGTTAATAAGTTTGTGGAGAGCTATCCAACAAAGTTAGGTTTAGGTAAGTAAGTAAGAAAGAAATAAGATCTATGGAGGGTTTGTAATATGGAACTTATATGTCAAATAGGAAGATTTGATTTTAATTTTAATCAAGAAATAACCTTTCAGATTGAGGATAGCTGTTATAAAAAACCTCTCAGTTCTTTAGCTTTAAAGTCACATATAGAGAATCAAGGTAAAAAAACTCATCTTTGCCTTATCTATCCCATAAGTCTTTTATTAAACTCAAATGCAGTTAAATATGTAAAAGAAAATAATATTCTCCCTCAAGAAAAACTTCAGCAACTGGAAGGAATAATTAATGATCTTAATCAAAGAAGGAATTTTTTATCAAATCCTTATGAATTTTATAAACTTCATCCTCACAATGCGGAAGCAGATTCCTTTTATATAATTCATAGTCTTGGAGAGTATGAAGGCTTAAGATTTGAGACAAGCTTTGAAGATCTTGTTTTAGAAATTTTTTTAATTTTTCTTGAACTTTATTACAAAGATTCCTTTGATAAGCTTCATATAGATATTTCCAGCGGTCAGAATATTTATGTTTCAGCTCTCATTGAAGCTGTCCGTCTGTTTCTGACCTTTTATAAGCTTCAAAATTTTCCCAAAAAATCTAAGTTAGAAGTAAAGATTGTTTCTTCGGATCCTATTGTAAGAGCTGATTCAAACAAAACTTTTAAAATTTATGCAAACTACTCTTTTGAAGTAAAGGCTTTTTTTAGTGCACCTTTATCTCCAGATCAAAACAACTTTCCACACGCTTTTCCAAAGTTTTCTAAGAAAATTGCAGAATTTTTCTATTCAGATATAAAGGAAAGCCGTAAATTTAAAAGACATTTAAATGAGATTTTAACGAGAGGCTACTTTTTCTTTTCTGCTCTAAAGAAAAATACTCCCCTTTTGCTTTACTCTTGGAAATATGACTCTACGAGAGAAATAGAAAGTTTTATATTAGAGTTAGTAAAGCTAATTCAAGAGAGATTGAGAAAAAGTTATGAGAAAAGTTCCATTAACCTAACAGAGGACTTTAAAAGGCTTTTCTTTATGCTTGCCCTGTATTATAGTATATCTGAAGTTTTAGAATGTAAATGTATTGATGAAAAAGAGGTCACTGCTCTTTCTGAGATGGAAGCTAATTTAGCTTCTATCTATAAATTGTTTGAATTATATGAAAATGCGAATTATCTATCTCATGAGATAAATAATAACTTCAAGAAAAATATCTCAAAATTTACGAATGAATTTGAACTTCTTACGAAATTTTTAGAAGGTGGGGGCCGAGTCGATAATATAGACCCCCGTAATTTCTTTGCTCACTGTGGTTTTGAGAGAAATTCTGTAGAGGTTAAGAAGGAGGATGAAGAAATCTGGCTTCGTTATAGAGAAGAAAAAAAGAAAGAGATTGAAAAAATTTTACTCCAGGCCTAATATAATTAGTTTTTACATATTTATAATTTTTTCAAACTCTTGAGTAGTAAGTTTAGGTATTTTTTCTATCTCCACATTTTCTAATAGATGTTCTGTATGAGAGGTTCCTATTAGAACTGTGCCAACACCAGGAGTTGATCTAACGAATTGGATAGGTAGATGTGAATCTTTTTCTACCTTAAACAGTCTCTTTGTTTCTTCCGGAAAAGCCCTCAAAACTCTTCCCTGTAATAGAGGTGCACTTATATATGTATATAGTCCGAGTTTTTCGCACACTTCAAATAGTGTGTAAAACTCACCATCAATCTTCTGATTTTTCAGCTTATACCCTTCAACCATAGCTACGTTATACGGAAACTGGACAAATCTGAAATGATGATTATTACCACCTACCTCCGTAGCTATGTTGTAGATATCCTTAAGGTTTATATGCTGTTTATGGGGATATTCAACTCTAAGTCCGTTCCATGTGGCAATACCGTAATATCTCAACTTTCCTTCACTTACTTTTCCTTCCAACAACCTAAAAACAGTCCAGATTTTCCTGTAAAATCTCTCTCTATCACATATAGTAAGTTGATCCTCCGGATTGTGTAAGAAATACACATCCACATAGTTAGTGTTTAAATTTTCTAAACTTTTCTCAAAGGACCAGTCTATATAGGAAGGTGTTAGTATGTTACCGTAAGGTGTTATATCTTCTTTTGTAAACAGATTTTTATCTATGAAGTTTTCTTTAATGTATTTTGACATATTCTCTATACTCAATCTTGCATCTTGAGGAAAGTATCCACCCTTTGTTGATATTATCAGTTTGTCTCTCTCTATCTCTTGAAGAACTTCACCTATGGACCTCTCACTTTCCATAGCTCTGTAGTTTATAGCGGTATCAACTACATTTATACCAAATGTTATAGCTATCTTTATAACCTCCTTGTACCTCTCTGAAGTTTCTCTATCCGGATTTCCTAAGTATGTCCCTATACCAAGCTCCGATAAATTCATATCCATAAAATTTTTGTATATCATGATTTACTCCTTGTTTGTAAGTAATACTGATGTTGGGTTTTCAAATAAGTCTTTTTTCTTTCCTAAAACTTTTAGATTTAAATCTTTTAACTCATCAAGATACTCTTCTCTTGTTAGTATATAAACCTTACCATCAGAGGTAAATCTTCTTACATCTTCAATGTTGTTTAATGGTTCTATTCTCTTTTTTATATAGAATGAAAAAGCTGGATTATATCTTTTGTAGTATCCTACTGGTTTATCTGTATCTATGTATCTCATTAAATATTTTACCGAACTTTCTCTGTCAATCTGTGGCATTATAACTCCGTATATAGCTATACTCATTAATATACCTGAAGCTGATAAGCTTAATATGATTTTTCTTATATCTTTCTTAAAGTAAAAGTAAATTGCAATTAAACTACCAAAAAACATTATCAAAAAGTAAATTGTGTAATCTTTCACTATATAGAGATGTTTATCACTACTGACAACGAAGTATAAGCCTATGGAAAGTGTAAGTGTAAGTAAAGAGTAAAAAAGAAGATTGTAAAGCATTTTACTTTTCCTTATATCTAAGTTGTAAAGATAGAGTGCTATTAAAACAGCTAAGTGTGGATAAACTGGGACTGTGTAGTTTGGAAGTTTTGTTTTTGAGATAGCAAAAAATCCAGTGTATATAAAAACTACCAGAGATAGATAGACGATAAGAGAGTTATATTTTTCTCTCCATACAAATTTTATAACTTGAGGTATAAAAATAGTGAAAGGTAACATTCCTACGAATACAAATATAAAAGTTATGACAAATAGACCACCGTGGCCTTCCATAGGATCCGAAAATCTACTTATGTTGTGTTTAAATAGGAACTCCTCTATCCAAACCCAATCTGTCTTAACACCGACAGCTATATACCAAGGTAAAGATATGGCTAATACTAATAGAGTACCTAAAGGTAGCTTCATATATTTCAAAAATCTAACATTCCTTTCTATAAATAGAAAAGTTAAAACTATCATAGATGGTAACACTATCCCTATTAATCCCTTTGTTAAAACTGAGAATCCAGTTGATATGTAAAAGATATAAATATATTTAGAACTTAAAGTTTTATAAAAAGCAAAGAACGACAAGAACGCTGAGGTCAAAAAGAATATTAAGTAAGGATCAGGAACAGCCATATGAAACTGGAATACAAGATGTATAGAAGATAATAGTATAAATGATGATATTATAGCTACTTCTCTATTTATAAATTTTTGAGAAAATAGAAAAGTTATTAAAATAGTCAAACTACCGAATACAGCAGAAAAAAACCTTGCAGAAAACTCATTTATCCCAAAGATTTTGTAAGCCAACATCATAAACCAGTAATGAACTGGAGGTTTGTCTGTCCTAAGCTCATAGTTAAACGTGGGAACTACAAGATCACCTCTCTCAAGCATTTCCCTTGCACAGCTTGCATTTTTAGCTTCATCAAGACTAAAAATTGATATGTTATAGGATCCAAAAATAAACAGAAAAAATGAAATCAAAAAAAGGGATATCTGTATCATCAACCTTCCGATATAAGTTTTAGTTAGTATTATATCTTAATTTTTATGGTAAAATTAGATTAACTTATAAAACCATGAGGAGAAAAGATGAAGGAGTTTATACTTGATGGAAGAAAGTTCAATAAAAATCTGATTACAACAGCTATAGAATCTGGAGTAGATTACATTCTTATAACAGAAGATAAAGTTGAGGATGTGAAGAAACTTGGAAGGATAAAATTGGTAATTCAAGATAAAGAGGGAAATTTAACTGAGAATTTTATAATTGTAAAGATAGCAAATAAACAGGATGAAGAAAAAGCAGCATCTCTGGCAAAATCTGGAAAAAATGTGATAGTTCAAACAACAGACTGGACAATAATACCACTTGAAAACTTAATAGCCCAATCGCCTAACATATACTGTTTTGTCAAAAATTTTGAAGAGGCGAAAACCGCAGTTGGAATCCTTGAAAAAGGTGTAAAAGGTGTTGTCTTACAGACAGATGATATAAATGAAGTAAAGAAGGTTGCAAAGGCTGTTAAAGAAGATACGGAAAAAGTAGAGCTTGTTAAAGCGAAAGTGACAGCTATCAAACCTGTAGGAATGGGTGACAGGGTTGCTGTAGATACAACTTCTCTTCTTAAAAGGGGAGAAGGTATGCTTGTAGGAAACTCTTCAGCAGGAATGATACTGGTTCATGCAGAAACAGAAGAGTCAGAGTATGTTGCATCAAGACCTTTTAGAGTTAATGCCGGAGCAGTCCATATGTACACAAGGGTTCCCGGTGGTAAGACTGTGTATCTAAGTGAGATATCAGCCGGGAGAGAAGTTATGGTTTATGATAAAGATGGAAACGGTAGAGTTGTGTATGTAGGGAGAGCGAAGGTTGAGAGAAGACCGATGTTACTTATTGAAGCCGTGTATGATAATAAAAAATTATCAGCTGTTTTACAGAATGCTGAGACAATAAGAGTTGTTAAATCAGATGGTACTCCTATATCCGTGGTTGACTTACAGGTGGGGGATGAGATATTAGGTTATGTGGAAGAGGCAGGTAGACATTTCGGGATGAAGGTGGAAGAAACGATTTTGGAGAAGTAAAATGAATCAATCTGTCAAAGTAGGAATATTTACACTTTTAGTTTTAGGTTTGTTGGGATTTTTGATTATAAAACTCGGAGACAGAGAGTTCGGTGTTGAGTATAACCATTACTATGTATATTTTGATGATGCTCAAGGTTTATCAAAGGGAGCTGACATTCAGGTTAGGGGAGTAAAAGCCGGAAAAGTTGAGGATATAACATTTGAAGATGGTAAAGTTAAAGCACTTTTAAAAGTTAGACAAGAGATACCTATATACAAAGATGCAAAAGTTATAATAAAGACATACGGACTTATGGGAGATAAGTATGTGTATATTGACCCAGGAAATCCGTCATCGGGTAATTTGGCTTCCCAAGGAGTTATAGAAACCACATATAGGTATGCTCAAACTGAAGATATGATAAATCAGATTGGAGAAGCTTCTAAGAAGTTTGCTCTACTGATAGACAGCCTTAATAAAGCTATCGGAGAGGGACAACTTCAAAAGCTTATACAGGATTTTGATAGGTTTGCATACAATGCAGGAGATATTGTGGTTGAGAATAAAGAAGATATAAGAAAATCTATTGAAAATATAAGGGCTATTACCGCAGAGATAAGGAGAACATTACCATCCATAACAGAGAATCTTGATAAAACCTTGGAAAATACAAAGAATATAACAGCTGAAAATAGAGAGGATATCAGAAAACTTATCGCAAATTTAAAAGACCTATCTGTTTCTCTCAAAGAAAAAGCTCCACAAACACTTGATGCTATTGACAAAGCGGCAACTCAGATTGAGCAAACTGTAGGGGAAAACAGGTCAGACCTTAAACTTAGTATTAGAAATATAAAGGAAGCATCGGATAAACTTAACCAGATACTTGCAAAGGTTAATGAAGGACAGGGAACTATCGGTAAACTTGTTAACGAAGACACTCTCTACAATAATGTAAATGAGGGAGTTAAATCTTTCTCAAAACCATTTAAAGTTGTAAACGAGTCTACACTTGAGATATACATGGGTGGAGAAAAACATACAGGAAATGAAGAGACAAAGGCTGGGTTTGCAGCAGCTTTTATACCTACAGATGATAGATATTACTATGTAGGAATTCTATCAAACTCTAAAGGTTATGTAGATAAAAAAGAGGAAGTTACATCTAACGGTATAACTACAACTTCTGTTACACGTAGATATGGAATACTTTTTGATTTACAGTATGCAAGGAAGATACTTAACTTTGGAGAGAGACAGCTCTGGGTTAGATTTGGTATAAAGGACTCTTCTGCTGATTTGGGAGCAGATTTAAAACTCTCTCAAAACTTGAAATTGGTTTCAGATGTCTATAAATTTAACAGAAAAGATTTAGTAGGGGAACCTAACAATCCACAGGTTGATGTTGGATTTGAGTATAGATTTGCTGGTTTACCTGTGTTTATAAGATTTGGCGGGTCTGACCTTGCCAACAGTAAAGTTAGGGGAGTTTATATAGGTGGAGGATTCGTATTTACAGATGACTACCTGAAATATCTCTTAGGCTCTTTACCAAAAATTAGATAGGAGTGAGTATATGAAGAGAGAGAAGATTAGTATAGATAAAGAGAAAGCTTTAAAGGAGATAGATGTTTTCAGCTCCCTTAAAGAGGAAGAGATAAAAGGGATAGAAGATCTCTTTATTGTTAAACATTATAGAAAGGGAGACTATATATTCTACGAAGGAGATAAGGAACCGGGGATATTTTTTGTGATAGATGGGATAGTGAAACTTATAAAAGAAACATCGGAAGGTAAAACGGTTATATTACAGCTTATTACAAAGGGTGAAAGTTTTGGTTGGCTTGTGATGAAGGGAAGTAAGCCATCAAGTACTTACTCTGCTCAAGCTTTGGTTGATACAGCAGTTTTATATATATCTAACAACGATTTCTTAAAGCTTTTACTTATGTATCCTGCATTGGCTGTTAGAATAACCTGTGATGCTACAAAGAGGATACTGGAAGCTTATGATAGGTTGAAGAGTTTGGCAGTTGAGAAAGTTGAAGGGAGGATAGCAAATCTTCTTCTTGAACTTGCAGATAAGATAGGGGATCCGGATAAAGATAAGATAACTATAAATGCCCCGATAACAAGACAGGATATAGCTGAGATGGCAGGAACCACAGTGGAAACAGCAATCAGAATAATAAGCAGATGGAAGAAGGAGGGGATTTTAGATACAGAAAGAGGAAAGATAGAGATATACGATATTGATTTTCTTGAAGATATAGTTTCATAATTTATCTAAATTGGGATTTGGGAGTAGATTTATAGTCTGAGTCTATGTTTAAAATCAGTATTGAAATCTTGATTTGTATTATAATATATAAATATTAGAATATTTGAATATTCTTACAAAAGAGGTGAGATATGAGGAAGATAGGCTTTTTTGCATTATCGGTTTTGATACTTCAACCTACTTTTGGTAAAGAGATAACATTGGAAGAGGCTATACAGCAAGGTTTAAGAGATAATTATGAGGTAAAGGCTTCAGAGAGTGCTGTAAAATCAAAAGAGTATATGTATGAATCTACAAAGGGCTATAGACTACCTTCTATAACTTTCTCCGAGATGTTTATTAGGACTAATGAACCAGGCTATGCAATGTGGAATACCATGAGTCAGAAGAAACTTGATTTTATGACATCTTCTAAGTTTGTAGATATGACTGCGTTAAATCCTATGTTTGGTGGTATATTCTCTAAACCTTCTTATCCGGAAGTTAACAGCTGGAGAACTAAGATAGAGCTTCAGCTTCCTATATATACCGGTGGAAAAATAGAAAGTGGTATATATATGCAAAAAAAAGATTATGAATCTTCTCAGAAGGAGTATATAAGGTCTAAGGAGAAGGCTATATACGATATATCAAAGGCATACTACGGTGCCT
The DNA here is from genome assembly GCA_037478615.1 of Hydrogenothermaceae bacterium. Classification (GTDB taxonomy): domain Bacteria; phylum Aquificota; class Aquificia; order Aquificales; family Hydrogenothermaceae; genus JAOABC01. Next base: position 12,416 of record JBBFMH010000011.1, on the reverse strand, counting down.
TACTTGCTAAAGAAGCGATAAATCTTGCAAATCAAGCATACAAGGATGTGGAGAAACATTACAACACAGCAAAAAGTATGGTTGCCAACGGTCTTGCAATTCCGGCTGATGAGTTAAGAGCAAAGGTGTATCTTGAAGATGTTAAAAGTAAGATAAGAGAGGCAGAGAACAACTATAAGATAGCAAAGAAAGGGCTACTACTTGCGATGGGTGATGATAAAACAGACCCAAACAGTATAGATGTCATAGGAGAGTTGAAATGTGATGCTATTAATCAAAGTCCAGAGGAGTTCCAAAACTATGCTTTATCTAACAGGGCTGACTTACTTGCAGTAAGAGATAAAGTTATGATTGCTAAGAAGATGATAGATCTGAACAAATCGGATATGCTTCCAACAGTTGGTGCTTTTGCTTCCTACGAGATGAATGACAGTAAGTTGTTGCCTGGAAATGAGGGAAAGTGGTGGATGGCAGGCTTTGCTCTTAACTGGAAGATATTTGATGGTTTAACTTCATTCAATAAATACAGAAGTGCAAAAGAGATGTATAACCAGTATAAACAGCAGGAAAAAGGCTTTGAAGAGTTTATAAAGTTCAGTGTCTATAAAGCTTATAAAGAGTATGAGGTTCAATTTGATAAGTTAAAAACAGCAGAAGAAAATTTAAAGTATGCCACAGAAGTTTTGAAGATAACAGAAACAAGATATAAGAATCAGCTTGCATCTATGATAGACCTGTTGGATACACAAACTCTTTACGACAAGATAAAGTTTGAGAGATCTCAAGCAAATTATAACTGCAAACTTTCAACCTTAGAACTTATGTATCAAAGTGGAATGTTGATAAATCAAATAAAAAATTAGAGAGGTGAGAGTATGAAGATGAGTAAGCCTGTTAAGTTTGTATTATTTTTTATCCTGCCTATAGCTATTTTTATACTTTGGCTTGGAGGTTTTATAGGACATAGGGTTGAGCCAGGAGAAGCTGAAGATAGAGGAAAAGTTATAACAGGTTTGGAGATAGCAGTGGTCCAACCAGAGGAGGTGACCCAATACTATAAAGCTGACGGAAATATATCAGGAGAGAATAATGCAAAGGTCTCTACAAAATGGATGGGAAGAATTTTGAATATATATGTTAGAGAAGGTGATTATGTAAAAGCAGGACAGATTCTTGCAAAGATAGATAACTCTGAAGTTATTCAGCAAAAAAACGAAGCTTTAGCCGGAATGGAAGAGCTATCAAAGGCGAGAGAGGAAGCTTTAGCAGCTAAGAAGGCAGCTGTTGAAAACTACGAATTTGCAAAAAGAACATACGAAAGATTTAAAAATCTTTATCAGGAAAATGCAGTTTCAAAGCAGCAACTTGAAGAGATAGAAACTAAGATGATAGCTGCAAAATCTATGGTTGACCAAGTTAATGCAAAGCTTGCTCAGATAGATGCAAAGGAGAAACAGATAAGAGCCAAAATAGCTCAAGTTGATATAGCAGTTGGGTATGGGGAAGTTAGGGCTCCTTTTGATGGTTATATAGTTAAAAAGATGATGGATGAAGGAGATATGGCTGCTCCTGGTATGCCTATATTTATAGTGGGAGATAAGAGACTACAGTTTATAGCATACCTTGATGAATCTCTACTTGATAAAGTGAAGATAGGTGATGAGTATGAGATAGAGATTGGAGATAAAAGAATTAGGTCAAAAGTTATTGAAAAAAACAGTAATATCAATCCTATGAACAGGACATTTACAGTTAAACTTGATATTCCTTATGATGAGAACTTAACTTCCGGAATGTATGGAAAGCTATACATACCTACGGCTAAAGTTCAAAAAGTCCTTGTGCCAAAAACTGCTGTATTTAAATGGGGACAGCTTACAGCAGTCTATACAGTTGGCAAGGATGGAACTATAAAGTTAACTTATGTGAAAACAGGGGAAGATTATGGTGATAAAGTTGAGATTGTTGCAGGGTTAGAGCCTGGAACAAAGATAGTAGTGAAGGATGTTGAAAAAGCCTGTGACGGATGTAAGCTGGGAGGTTAAGTATGGAAAAGATTGGACTTGCAGGTAAGATTGCTAAATACTTTTTAAACTCAAAACTTACACCTCTTATGGTGCTTGCATCCCTACTTTTGGGATTTTTTGCTGTCTTTACGACTTCAAGAGATGAAGAGCCTCAGATAGTTGTTCCTATGATAGATATAATGGTACCTTACCCAGGTGCCAAATCTAAGGAAGTGAATAACCTTGCTGTAAAACCTCTTGAAAAACTTATGTGGGAAATTCCGGATGTTGAGTATGTTTACTCCTATGCTTCTGATGGATTTGGAATAGTCACAGTTAGATTTAAAGTAGGAGCAAATCCGGAAGACAGTTTGGTAAAACTTTACTCTAAGGTTATGTCAAACTATCATATGATGCCAAAGGGTGCTATGAACCCTATTATAAAACCAAAATCAATAGATGACGTTCCTATATTGGCAATAACTCTCCACAGTGATAGATACTCATCTTACGATTTAAGAAGAGTTGCAGAAGTTGTTGAAGATGAGATAAAGAAGGTTGTAAATGTATCAGAGACGACCATAATAGGTTCAAATCCAAGACAGATATCCGTCTATTTTGATCCTGTGAAACTAAATGCCTACAATATAATGTTACCTCAGGTTGTCCAAGCCATTGAGAATGCCAATTTTTCACTACCTTCCGGAGAGTTTGATAAAGATAACTACAGATATAAGGTAAGAACAGGTTCCTTTTTAAAATCAAAAGAGGATGTTGAAAATATCGTTGTAGCTGTTTACAACGGCTCACCTGTGAAAATAAAAGATGTTGCAAAAGTTGAAGATGGAGAAGGTGAGATAACAAACTACACACAGTTTGGATATGGACAGGCAGAGGCAGATAAAAAAGCTCAACCTATACAGAATGCAATAACTATAGCTGTTGCCAAGAAAACAGGAAGTAATGCCGTTGTTGTGGCGGATCAGGTTATAGAAAAACTCAACGATATGAAAGGTAAGATAATACCTTCTGATATAAACTTTACAATCACGAGAAATTACGGAGATACTGCTTCTGAAAAAGCAAATGAACTTATAGAGCACCTACTTATTGCTACATTCTCAATAGTGCTTTTGATAGCTGTTACACTTGGATTTAGAGAGTCAATGATAGTTGCGGTTACAATACCTGTCACACTTGCTATAGCTCTATTTTTAAGTGAGATGTATGGTTATTCACTTAACAGGGTTACTCTCTTCGCACTTATATTCTCAATAGGTATTCTTGTTGACAACTCAATTGTTGTTCTTGAAAATATCCATAGATGGTTCTCTATGAGGAAAGTGTCTAATGAAGAAGCAGCCGTCATAGCTACAGATGAAGTCGGTAATCCTACGATACTTGCTACTTTTGCGGTTATTGTTGCTTTACTTCCAATGGCTTTTGTAACTGGACTTATGGGTCCGTATATGAGACCTATACCTATAAACTCATCAGTTGCCATGTTCTTCTCTATGTTACTTGCCTTTATACTTACACCTTACCTCGCTTTAAGGTGGATGAAACACGATGAAGCCCACGAATCTCCGGAGGCTCTTGGAAAGGAAGATGAGGCAAGAAGTGACTTTTTAGTCAGATTTTTTAACAAAGTTTATATGCCCCTCTTCAACAGTAGAAAAAATAGATGGTTGTTCTTAGGTTTTGCCGGGGGTTTACTTGTCTTTTCTGTTCTATTACTTGTATCAAGAGCTGTTCTTGTTAAGATGCTTCCTTACGACAATAAAAGTGAGCTTCAAGTAGTCCTTGATATGCCAGAAGGTACACCTCTTCAAGAGACTTACAAAGTAGCAAGAGAGATTGCAGATTATATAAAAAATGTCAACGAAGTTAAGAACTATGTTATATATGTTGGAGAACCGGCTCCTTTTGACTTTAACGGACTTGTAAGACATTATTACTTAAGACAGGCTCCAAATTTAGCTCAGATTCATATTAACCTCGTAGGAAAACATGATAGAAAGACTCAATCTCACGAAATAGCAGAGAGAATAAGAGATAAAGTTTATCAGATAGCTAAGAAACACGGAGCAAAGTATGTGGCAGTTGTAGAGCCACCACCGGGACCACCTGTCTTATCTCCCATAGTTGCAGAAGTTTACGGACCAAACCACGAAGGTCAGTTACGTGTTGCCTATGAGATTAAAAAGATTTTTGAATCAACTCCAGGAATAATAGATGTTGGCATATACGATAACATTCCTCAGAAAGAGTATCAGTTTGACATAGACAGAGAAAAGTTAAAGAGATACCAGCTTTCTGAAGATGTTGTTGTAAAAACTATAAGAGTAGCATTGGCAGGACATCAAGTAGGACTTATACACTCCTCTGAAGACCTTAACCAAGTTGCAGTGATAGTTAGATTAGATGAAAAAGAGAGGGATTCCGTTGAAAAACTCCTCTCTATGAAGATACCTACACCTGAAGGTGGAATGCCTATAGGTGCTTTTGTTAAAGTGAGAGAAACAACCACAGAGAAAGATATATACAGAAAAAATCTACAATCTGTAGTTTATGTAGTAGCAAATGTTAATGATACATTAGGTAGTCCTGTTTATCCTATAATTGACCTGTGGGATAAAATAAAGAATATAAAAACTCCCGATGGAAAACCTGTAAGAGAATTACTTACACATCAACCAGAACTTGAAGATAGCTACTATGTAAAATGGGATGGTGAGTGGCAAGTTACATACGAAACATTTAGAGATATGGGTATAGCTTTTGGAGTTGCGATAGTTGTCCTGTATATCTTACTTGTAGGTTGGTTTAAATCTTTCAAAATGCCAGCTGTTATAATGTCACCTATTCCTTTCACACTTGTAGGTATAATTCCGGGACACCTGTTGATGGGAGCGTTCTTTACAGCCACATCTATGATTGGATTTATAGCTCTTGCTGGAATTATCCTAAGAAACTCTATACTGTTGGTTGAGTTTGCGGAGCAGAAGATCAAAGAAGGATACTCTGTAGAGGGAGCTCTACTTGAAGCGGGAATAGTTAGAACAAGACCTATACTACTTACGGCAGCAGCAATTGTTGTTGGAGCATTTGTTATAATCTTTGACCCTATATTTAACGGTCTTGCAATAGCGTTGATATTTGGAACAGTCGCATCAACACTTCTCACACTGGTAGTTGTTCCAGTGCTTTACTACATGATAGTTGGAGAAGAGAGAAAACTTCATCTATGTCCGGCAGTCCCGATAGATTCTCATAAAGAAGAGTGTTAAAACTATCCTCCCTCTCTGAGGGAGGGTTTCTGCTAAAATTATATAAGTAGAAACTCACAAAACAAGGAAGATAGTTGAGAAAGAATATTAAAGGAAAACTACCTATCAGACCAACATCAAACAAAGTTGTTCAGGCTATTTTTAACATACTTTACTCTGTTAAGGATAAAAGATTTCTGGATCTTTTTGCTGGGACAGGGCAAGTCGGCATAACTGCATTAAAAAAAGGTGCTTCTGAAGTTGTTTTTGTAGAGCTTGATAGAGAGAGAGCCATGGATATATCTCAAAACTGTCGTAAGCTTGGCTATACAGAAAAAATAAAGATTTTTCCCATAGATGTTTTGAAATTTTTAGATAACGAAGGAGATCAAGTTTACGATATAGTCTTTGCGGACCCTCCCTATGACTATAAATATTATGATAAACTTATAGGTCAGTCTTTGAGAGTTTTAAGAAAAGGTGGTATATTTATACTTGAACATAGGTATAATCTGGATTTTAAGGAAAAGTTTCCGGAAGGCTTATACGATGAGAGAGTTTACGGTGATACTAAACTTACATTTTGGAGAAAAGAATGACTACAAAAATATGCGTATATCCTGGAACTTTTGATCCAGTCCACTTTGGACATCTTGATATAGTAAAGAGAGCTCTTAACATCTTTGAGACAGTTGTTGTTGCAATAGCGGAGAATCCAAAGAAAAAGCCTTTTTTTACAGTAGAAGAGAGGGTAGATATATTTCAAGATGCTGTTAAAGAGTTTGGGACAAGGGTTATCGTTGAACCGTTTTCCGGACTTCTGGTAGATTTTGTTAAGAAATACGATACTAAGATTGTAGTGAGAGGGGTTAGACTGTTTACAGATTTTGAGTATGAGCTTCAGATAGCTATGACAAACTACAAACTTGATGGAGTGGAGACATTTTTTATGATGCCATCTCAGGAGCTAATACATATAAGTTCTACTATTGTTAAAGATGTTGCTTTTCACGGTGGGGATGTATCTTCCATGGTAACACCTTACACTAAGTATATGCTTGAGAAAAAGTTGAGGAAGAGATGAAAAAAGTTTTAATTTTAGTTTTAGCTTTGATTGCAGTATCTTGTAGTGTTAGTAGTTATTCTGTTAAACCATCAAACCCTAAAACTGTGTATTGTGTGAAAGAATTTAACTATGACTCTCCGGAGCCTGTGTTAAAAGATTTACTCTATCAGGCTTTAACTGATGCTGTTTTATCTTCCGGTGCTGTTATAGAGTGTAGTGATAAAACTCAGTATTTTGTATATTTTTCGGTAACGGGTATAGGATTTTATCCGGTTGGTTATTCTGCTACTTTAAGGGCGAATGTCTATGTAGCACAGATTAACTCATTTTTTAGTCTGAGAGATAAAGAAGGAAAAGAGATATACTCCCATAGTATAACCGAAAAGACTCAATATGTGGGAACAGGTATGAGAGCAGATTTTGAAAAAAGGTATGCTTTTGTAGAGCTTGTTGATTTGATAAAAGTTAGGATATATTCTATATTGACAGGTTATGGAAGTTAAAGCACAGCAGTTTATAAAGGAACTGGATATAAAATCGTTAAAGAATGTTATAGTTGTTTTTGGGAATGACCAGCTTTTAAAAAGTATGGTTTTAGATAAGATTAAAACATCTTTAACGCCGGTGATTTTTTGGGGAGATGAGGTAAGTTATGATACGGTTTTAACCCAGTTAAAGGTTCAATCTCTGTTTGGAGAGAAACCTTCTGTGGTTGTTAAAAATGCATCTGATTTTATATCAAATCTGTCAAAAGAACAGATAAAAGAGTTCTTAGAGATATTAAGAAATATAAAAAATCAAAAGATTATACTAATCTTTTCTGAAGACCAACTACCTCAGAAAGAACCCTATAAATCGTTGGTCGGTATGGCTGATTTAATAACCTGTGCGAAACTTACTAAACCGGCATTTATCTCTTCTTTAAAGAAAAAAGTTGAAAATGAAAATCTAAAGATAGAGGATAGAGACCTTGAGTATTTAGCAAATCTATTAAACTATGATTTAACGATAGCAAAACCAGAAGTTGAAAAACTTATTCTATACTGTAAGGATACTGGTAGAATATCAAGAGAGGATATTGATAACATAATAACCTCTTCTTCTGAAAATAGTATTTTTGAGTTTTTAGAGATGTTTTTCAAACGGGATAAAGAGGTTATAACTCTGTATGATAAGCTTATAGAGAAATCTTTTCATCCTTTTCAGATACAAACATTTTTAGTCAATCACCTTGAAAAGGTTTTATACTATAAGATACTTACAGCAAACGGAGTATCTAATGAAGAAGCTCTATCTAAGGTTGGAGTGTACTCACCTGTTCAAAAAAACAACATCATCAGACATTCAAAATTTATGGCTGTTGATGAGTTAAAGGAGATATTAAAGATGTTGTATACACTTGAAATAAATCAGAAAGTGTTTTATAAAGATATTGAGTTAGAGGCAAAAAATTTCCTTATTAAAGTTATAAAGATTTAAAGATGAATCTCAGACCTAAAACATTATCAGAGTACATAGGACAGGAAAAGATAAAAAAACAGCTTGAGATGTTTATACAGTCTGCAAAGAAGAGAAACAGTCCTTTAGATCATATAATAGTTACAGGTCCTCCAGGACTTGGTAAAACTACACTTGCGTCTGTGATAGCTAATGAGATGGAAGTTGATATAAAGATAACTTCTGCTCCTGTTATTGAAAAAAAAGGAGATATAGCCGGACTTTTAACCTCACTTAAGGAAGGAGATATACTATTTATAGATGAGATTCATAGGCTTCCTCCCGCTTTTGAGGAGATCCTCTATCCTGCAATGGAGGATTTTAAGTTAGATATAGTTATAGGGGGAGGTTCTGGAAAAAAGAGACACTCAAAAGCCATAACTTTAACACTTAACAGATTTACACTTATAGGTGCAACTACAAGGATAGGACTACTATCAACACCCCTTTTAAGTAGATTTGGGATAATACTTAATATGGATTACTACTCCGTAGAAGAGTTATCTGAAATAGTAAAAAGGTCTGCCGGAATTTTAGGTGTAGATATAGACGATGATGCTTCTGTTTATATAGCACAACACTCACGGGGAACTCCAAGGATAGCAAACAGATTACTCAAGAGAGTTTATGATTACTGTGTATCACAGGGATATGAGAAGATAGATGTTGATAAGGTAAGATATGCCTTTAACATCTTATCTATAAAACAGTATGGTATAGATGATATGATGCTGAAGTATTTACATACTCTGATAGGCAGGTTTGGTGGTGGACCTGTGGGGATAACTACATTGTCCTTAGCAATGAACGAAGACAGGAGAACTATAGAGGAAGTTATAGAGCCGTATCTTATGAAAATTGGTTTTATAAAGAGGACAAAATCTGGTAGAGTTGCCCTTGAAGAAGCTTATAAATTTTTAGAAAAAGGTTTAAGTTGATTCTTTACAGCTTTGATAAATCTGAAATAGTAAAAGGTAGATTTATAAAAAGATTAAATAGGTTTGTTGGACTGGTTGATATAGATGGCAAACTACTTAATGTCCATATATCTGATACTGGCAGACTTAAAGAGATACTTACGGAAGGTAGAGAGGTATATATAACTGTATCAAAAAATTTAAAAACAGATGGTAAGCTTCTATTTGCAAGAATGGAAGATGGACTGATACTTCTTAATACATCCTATCACTCAAAAATAGCTTACAATTTAATTAAATATATTTTTCCAGATTTAGATATAAAACCGGAGTTTAAATATAAAAATAGCCGAATAGATTTTCTGGTTGGTAGTAAATATCTTGTTGAAGTTAAAGGTTGTAATCTATTGGTGGACAATCTCTGTCTATTTCCAGATGCACCAACAGAGAGAGGTGTAAAACATCTTTACCATCTCATAGAATCTAAAAAAGAAGGTTATAAACCTATACTTTTGATACTTGCATTTAGAGATTGTGATTGCTTTTTTCCCAATTTAAAAACTGATAAAATGTTTTTTGAAGCTTTCAAAATGGCTATTAATGAAGGTGTAAAGTATAGAATATTCAAATTAAAAGTTGATGGAGATTTTAATATTATTGTAGATAGAGAAATAGATGTGTGTGAGGAGAGATGGGTTTTACAGAAGATATCTTCCTTGTGATGAACATCATCGGTCTTCTTGCCTTTGCCATTACCGGTTCGATAAAGGCAATAAAGGAAGGACTTGACCTGCTTGGTATAACCGTTCTCGGAGTAATGACAGCTCTGGGTGGGGGTATAACCAGAGACCTTCTAATAAACACAGTTCCAAATGCCTTAAAATCCCTGTCTGATATGAGTATTGCTTTACTTGGTGTGTGGATTGCGATAATCCTCTACAAGGTTGTCAAGGGAGACCTTCAAAACAAATACTACATCCTTATTCCAGATGCCATAGGTCTGTCTGCCTTCACAACAACCGGTGCAATCATCGCCTACAACGCAGATGTATCCTTCTTTGGTGTCATAATCCTTGCAACCTTAACCGGTGTTGGAGGAGGGCTTTTAAGTGATATACTACTTGGAAAAGTCCCTTCTGTGCTGAGAGATGATTTCTATGCTAGTTGTAGCATTGTCGGTGCAGTTGGGTTTTACATCACCATCACCCTGACAGAAAGCCTCAACACCGCCTCTGTTGTGTGTGCGGTTATAGTTCTGATGCTGAGGATAGTGGCAATTCTATACAACTGGAAACTTCCAAAGTTTAGCTGATTGTTAATCAGATTTAACATATATTTCATAGTTGCTTAAAATCAGTTATCTACAATAACCACCAAAAGATTAATTAAGGAGGTCTGTTTAGATGAAAAGGCTTTTTTATGGTGTTATAGCTATAAGTCTGTCAGTATAGCTATAAGTCTGTCAGCAGGATTGGTAGCCGGATGTGGAGGAAGCGACTCTTCTCCTACAATTAAATCGGTAGAATTTAAAGAACTTTCTTTGCCTTCAACGGATGCAGAGATTACTGCCATGAGAGTATCACCTGCGCTGGTGGTTACCTACTCTGATGGTTCTGTTAAAGAGTATCCTCTTTACTATCAGGAAGTGGCAAAAAGCGGTGACAACATAGGTGGCTCTATCTTTGGTCAGATTCTTGATATGAACGGCAATCCTTTTGCTGTTCTTGCATACAGTAAAGACTCTATCTCTTTTAACCCGGATACGAACTCTATACTGAAAGCTGGTGATAAATACTACCTTATTACACACTTTGAAGAACCTTCCGGAATGCTCTACCAGACAGAGATAGACCCTGCCACGCTTAAAGCAAAATCAACAAAGCCGATAAATTTTTCCTCTGTATTGGGAACAATAATCAACTGTGCCGGACACAGAACACCTTACGGAACACACCTTGGGGGAGAGGAGGACTATAATCTAAACTCAATCTATGCTGATAAATCTTCACCTTATTATGTTGATTGTGAGATAGGAAGCGATGGATACTACACCGGAAACAACAAAGATGGCAAAGGTGATTATTTTTGCCAGTATGTTGGGTCTGTTCAGAGGTATCTTGGAGATAAAAACATAAACAAAGATAATGGATATCTTGGCGATAAATTCAACCTCTACAACTACGGTTATATTGTTGAAGTAAACATAAAACCAGATGGCTCTTCTGAGGTTGCGAAACACTATGTCACCGGTAAATACACACCCGAGATGGCTCTGATGATGCCGGACAACAAAACTCTGTACATGACAGATGACGGAGACTACAAAGGATTTTACAAACTTGTTCTAAACCAGCCTCAAACTTCGTTTAACAAAAACTGGTGCGGAACACTTTATGCTGTAAAATTAACCCAGAAAGATAAGGCAAACGGTGGAGTGTTTGACATAAGCTGGATAAAACTTGGTGAAGGCTGTGATAGCGAAATAAAAACGATAATAGATAAAAAAACTGTTCTGTCTGATATATTTCAGCTTGGCGACCCGAAGAGCTGCAACACCTCTGCCGGATTTAAACTCATCAAAGAAGATGGTCTGGATGAATGTATAAAATTAAGAACAGGCTCAGACAGGTCTTCTAAGTTTGCATCAGATGACGAGGTTAAAAAGGCTGCTGCTTTCTTAGAGCCAAGGAAGTATGCTGCTTATCTTGGTGCAACAGTTGAGTTTGACAAAGGAGAGGGTATGACCTACGACCCTGACAACAGAAAGATATACCTTGCAATAAGCTCAATCAGAAATGGAATGACAGACACATCCGGAGACATACAGCTTGATGCTAACGCCTGCGGTGGTGTTTATGCACTTGATTTAGATGCCAACTACAATGCGGCTTCCATGAAAGGTCTTGTTCTTGGAAAGCCATTAAAGGCAGGTGAGCAGTATGCAGATAAGTATGCATGCAGTCCTGATGGCATATCAAACCCTGATAACCTGAGGTATATCGGAAGGGACATTCTTATAATCGGTGAAGACACTTCAAGACACCTTAACAACATGGTCTGGGCATACAACCTCAAAACAGGAAAACTTACAAGGATAGCAACGCTTCCAACAGGTGCAGAATCTACCGGTATGTTTGAGGTTGCAAACATAAATGGCAACTTTGTTATAGCCTTCAATGCCCAGCATCCATTTGTAGATAAGATGTATAACGCCTCCGGTCAGGTAGTAAACCAGACCTATCTTGATGCAAACAAAGACAAGAGAAAAGGAATAGTTGGATTTTTGAGAGGTATTCCGGCAGGAATATTCTTTGACAGATAAGAGGTCGTAAAGTCATGAAGCTGTCAGAGAAGTTTGTATTCGGGGCGGTTTTAACAGCCGTCCCTCTTTTCTTTTTAATTCAGAACTGTGGAGGTGGTGGTTCTTTATCCTCCGGGAGCATCGATAAAAAAACATACCTTCAAACACTTGAAAAAGAAAATTACATCTCATACCAGACAATCCTCAATCCCGGTGCCTATATTCCGTCTATGTGCTACACAAAAACAGAAGATGAAGAGGGAAGAATCCACAATCCCTGTTATTCCTGCCACACAGCCGGAAAACCACCAAACTACTGGAGCGACACAGAACTTCAAGAGAGCTATGACTTTCCAGAGC
>JBBFMH010000010.1:7152-20993 GCA_037478615.1 Hydrogenothermaceae bacterium | reverse complement strand
ATACTCCTTTTTAAACTTTTCTAAGCTTTCTCTTTCAAAGTCTTCCTTAGGAAGCAACTTTTTCTCTTCCTTCTCTATATAAACAAAATAAACACCTTTATCCGTTTCTACTTTGAATATGTCTCCGGATTTATGGCTAAAAACAGCTTCATCAAGCTCTTTAACCAAATCTCCTTTTCTAACATCTCCAAGTATTCCACCATTTTCTGCTGTAAACTTGTCATCCGAGTACTGTTTTGCAAGAGATTGAAAGTTATCTTTATTTAGGTTTTTCTCAATTTCAGAAAGAACTTGTCTATAATCTTCTCTATCCTTTGACACAAAGATTATCCACACTTTCTTTATATCCTGCAGTTGTCCTTCTATTACTCCCTTAGATAGAGTCTGTCTTAGATAAAAGTGTAAAAATTTATTTGCTACTAAATCTCTCTTTATAAACTCTTTTAACTTTTCGTAGGATATACCTTCTTCGGCAAGTTTTTTCTTAAAATCCTCTAAGCTGTTTATTCCGTTTGCTCTTGCTATATTTAGAATAGCACCATCTACTTCCTTAGGAGATGCTGACATTCCTGATTTTGTAGCCTGCTGGTATAATAAGATTGAATCTACGATTTTTTCTTGGGCTTCCTCATCTGTTTTTACGTTGTACCACTGTTTTGCAAACTCTATATCAGATTTTAAAACCGGCTCAGAATTAACAACCAAAACCACTTTATCAAAGAGCTTAAACTCTTCTGCAAAAGATACAGATAAAAATGTTAAAAGTAAAACTACTACCTTAATCAACTTTCTTTCCATACTTTTCCTTCCTCTTTTCTGAATAGTTCTCTATAATTTTTTGCTGACTTCTCTCTATCGCAAGGGCTTTATCCGGAACATCTTTTGTTATAACAGAACCTGAACCTGTAATAGCTTCTTCTCCTATTGTTATAGGTGCAACCAACATCGTATCACTTCCTATAAAGGCTCTATCTTTTATTATCGTTTTATGCTTTCTAAATCCATCGTAATTACAGGTTATAGTTCCAGCTCCAATATTAACCTCATCTCCTATCTGGGCATCTCCAAGATAAGATAGATGTTTTGCATTTGTATTTTTACCTATCTGGCTGTTTTTAACCTCTACAAAATTTCCTATATGGGAACCTTCCCCTATAACGGAATTTTCCCTTATCCTTGCAAAAGGTCCTATAACTGCATTATCCTCTATAACCGAATTTTCTATGTAAGAGTTAGCCAGTATCTTTACATTTTTACCTATTATTGAGTTCTTTATTACACAGTTGGCTTCTATGGTAGTACCACTGTCTATCTTTGTTTTTCCTGTGATCATACAGTTTTGGAATATCTCAACGTCATTTGAAAAATCAACATCAAACTCTATCCATATACTTTCTGGATTATGGAAAGTAACTCCATTGAGACCCCAGAAAGTCATAAATCTCTGTTTCATAATATTTTCAACACCGGCAAGCTGGAGTCTGTCATTTACATTTAAAATTTCTGTATAATCGGGAATTTCAAGAGCATAAACATATTTACCTTCCTGTCTTAATATCTCTATAACATCTGTTAAGTAATACTCTCCCTGTGCATTCTTGTTATTTAACTTCTCAAGAGCGTTTGCAAGGTATGGAGCATAAAAGAAGTATATTCCAGAGTTTACCTCGTTTATCTGTTTCTCTTCCGGTGAAGCATCTTTCTCTTCCACTATCTTCACAATCCTATGAGAACTATCTTTTATAACTCTTCCATATCCGTAAGGGTTAGGAACTCTTGCCGTTATAGCAACTCCGGCTACATCCTTATTTCTATACCCTTTCTTTAAGGTTTCAAGATTAACACCTTCATATCTAATAAGGGCTTTTAGATACTCTCCAGCGTTGTGTAAGGTTTCTCCCTTTATAAGTGGGACGTCTCCGTTTATGATAAGAACATATCCATCAAAATCTTCAAAATGTTTCTTTGCAAGCAAAACAGCATGTCCTGTCCCAAGTTGCTGGTCCTGTTCCACATAGATACATTTACCACAGTTGATCTCTCTCACAACCTCTTCCTTTTTATATCCAACCACTATTATCGCCTCATCTGGTTTTAACCAACCTACAGCAAATCTAACATACCAGATCATCGGTTTACCTAATACTGTGTGTAAAACCTTTGGCTTTTCTGATTTAAACCTTGTCCCCTTACCTGCTGCAAGTATTACTGCCCTTAAAGGAAAATCTACCACTACAAACCTCCTAAGAATGATTCAACAGTGTTTATCAGATGAAATATATCCTGGGACTTAGTTTTATAGCTTACTCTGTTAACTATCAGCTTAGCAGTTGACTCTTTTATAGTATCTATAACTACCAAGCCGTTTTCCCGGAGTGTTGTCCCTGTTTCTACTATATCAACTATAAAAGGTGCAAGTCCAACGAGTGGTGCAAGCTCAACAGATCCGTATAACTCATAAATTACAGGCTTTATACCTCTCTTAGAGAAAAAGTTTCCGGCTATCTTTGGATACTTTGTAGCTACTTTTACACTGTTAGAAAGGCTTTCGTAAAGATCTCTACTTTCCGGTTTCCCTGCAACTACTATCCTACAGTAACCTATTCCAAGATCAACAGGTCTGTAGACATCATAACTACCTTCATCAAGGACATCATCTCCTGCAACCCCAAAATCTGCTATTCCACTTTCTACATAAACCGGAACATCTTTTGATCTTACAACAAAAAATCTAAAATTTTCGGACTCTATTATCAGTTTCCTTGTGTCTTGACTGACTGTTTCTTTTAGAATACCGGCATTCCTGAGTATATCTATTGTTTGATTAAATAATCTCCCTTTTGGTAATGCAAAGGATATCTTTTCCATCCTACCTTCCATCTGCAAAAGGTATGCTTATCCAGAGTTCATCTCTATCGTTCTCGGATTTTATCTCCACCTCTATGTTATGTGAATCAAACTGAGGATATTTAGAAAAGACAGAGATTAAATCTGATTTAAGTATATCAGCAAAGTTTGGTGGCAAACCCTTTCTCTCATATGACAAAACCATCATCAACCTTTCTTTTGCTTTATTTGCTGAGCTTTGTCTTTTAAAAAAGCTGAATATAGACATCTGTTTCCCCCTTATTTTCCAAATAACTTAGCGAAAAAGCCTTTTTTCTCTTCAAGTTCCTTAAATGGAACATCTTCTCCTTCTAATCTTTTTGCAATATTCCTAATAGCATTTCCGGCTTTCGACTCTTCAGAAAGAACAATAGGCTCTCCTTTGTTAGTAAAATCAACAAGTTTTTCTTCATCTGGAACAATACCTATTTTTGGAATCTGTAATATCTCTTCTATATCCTCTACTGAGAGCATCTCTCCTTTTTTAACTTGGTGTAATCTGATTCTGTTTATAACTAACTTCATATCTGTTTTTTCCATAGATTCAAGTAAGCCTATTATCCTATCAGCATCCCTTACAGAGGAAACCTCTGGATTTACCACTATTAAAGCCTCTGTAGCAGGAGCAGATGCTGTCTTAAAGCCTCCCTCTATACCAGCTGGAGAGTCTATAAATATATAATCAAACTTCTCTTTAACAGCTTCAACTATCTCTACCATCTGATGGGGCTTGACAGCATCTTTATCCTTAGTTTGAGCTGCCGGCAGTAGATAGAGAGGAAGACCTCTTTTGTCTTTAACAAAGGCTTTCTCTGGAGATACTCTTCCCTCAACCACATCAACGATGTCATACACAATTCTGTTTTCTAACCCTAAAATCATATCAAGATTTCTAAGACCAATATCAGCATCAATAGCCAGAACCTTCTTGCCGAAAGATGCTAAAGCGGTAGAGATATTTGCCGTAATTGTTGTTTTACCAACTCCACCTTTTCCAGAAGTTACAACTATTACTCTTGCCATCTTTTTTCCCTCACTTAATTTTTTCTATAACAATCTGGTTGTTTTCAACATAAGCCTTCTCCGGATAATCAACCTCTTCCGGTTTATCGGGAGATCTTGTAATAAAACTTCCTATCCTTATCTGTTGAGGCAAAAATTTAAGTGCCATAATAACAGCAGTTTCATCACCGTTTGCTCCAGCATGGACAAATCCTCTTAAAGTACCCATAACTATAATATTTCCAGAAGCAACAACATAAGCATCTGGATTAACATCTCCAAGTATCACAACATCTCCATCATACTCTACTTTCTGTCCACTTCTTAAGGTTTTATTTATAATTTTCATAGATTTTTTTTCATTTATGGAACTAACTGTCTTCGCAGTATCTTTTGAGTCTTTATAGCCTAATATCTGTGTATTATGAGATTTGAGTATATCTTCTATCCTTTTCTTATCTTCTTCAGATATATTTACTCCACCATAATCAACGACAGCAACACTTCCTTTAAAAAAGGTAGAAGACAACTTTCTTTCCAGTTCTTCAAGATTCTCTTCTACCGTCTTATTGCTATCAAACTTTATCATAAGAGCAGGTATTGTTATTCCTTTTATCTCTATCATATGTATAACCTTCTTGTAAATTTAACAATTTTATGGTTATTTATTCTACTGCAAATTTTCACAGGAGGCAAAAGATTGGAAATTAGCCGTAACAACCTCTTCATTGAATATTTCGGATATATAGACGGAAAACTTTACTGTGAAGATGTTTCAATACAAAATGTAGCTTCTAAAGTAGGAACCCCAATTTATATATACAGTAAAAAAGCTATTTTAGACAAAATAAATCAGTATAAAGAAGCTTTTAAAGATTACGACACACTTATCTGTTATGCTCTTAAAGCAAATTCAAATTTGTCTTTACTTAAAATTATAGAAGAACAGGGACTTGGTGCTGATATAGTTTCCGGAGGAGAGTTATATAAAGCAAAAAAAGCCGGGTTTCCATCTAACAGAATAGTCTATGCTGGAGTGGGAAAGACAGATTACGAGATAGAGTTTGCCATACGAGAGGGGATACTGTCTTTCAATGTAGAGAGCTTAATGGAACTTGAGGTTATAGACCAGATAGCCAAGAAGTATGATAAAAAAGCAAATATATCTATCAGGATAAATCCAGATGTTGATCCAAAAACCCACCCATACATCTCAACTGGACTGAAAAAAAGTAAATTCGGAATAGATATTGACCAAGGATTAGACGCATACAGATATGCAGCAAAGTTTGATAACTTAAATATAATAGGGATACATTGTCATATTGGATCTCAGATAACAGATATATCAGTTTATAAAGAAGCAGCTGAAAAAACAGCAGATTTAGTATTTAAACTGAAGAAAGAAGGTATAGAGCTTCAATACTTCGATATGGGTGGAGGATTGGGTATAAGGTACAGACCTGAAGATAATGTTCCTACACCTAAAGATTTAGCAGATATAATCATTCCTGTTGTAAAACAGACAGGATTAAAACTGATAATAGAACCGGGAAGATCTATAGTGGGAGAAGCCGGAGCATTGATTGCAAAGGTTATTTTCCTGAAAGACAAAGGAGATAAACATTTTGTTATAGTTGATTCCGGAATGAACGATCTCGTAAGACCTTCTATATATAATGCCTACCATCACATAGTTTCAGTTAAACAAAACAGTGAAAAGATGATCGCAGATGTTGTAGGACCTATCTGTGAGACAGGTGATTTTCTCGGACTTGAGAGGGAGATCGATAAAGTAGAGAGAGGTGACCTTATAGTAGTTCTATCAACCGGTGCCTACGGAGCAAGTATGTCGTCAAACTACAATGTTAGACCAAAAGCTGCAGAAGTTCTGATAGATGGCGAAAAATTTAGTATAATAAAAGAGAGAGAAGATTACAGACATATAAGTTTATTTGAAGAGGAGATTATATGAAAGTTCTGGTAGTCGGAAATGGTGGAAGAGAACACGCTTTGGTTTGGAAGATAAAGCAAAGTCCATTGGTAAGAGAGGTTTACTGTGCTTCTGGAAATGCAGGAATAGGAAAGATAGCTACCAGAGTAAAAATATCTCCAACAGATATATACAGTTTAGTAAGATTTGCAAAGGAAAATAAGATAGATTTAACGGTTGTAGGACCGGAGCAACCTCTATCGGAAGCTATAGCAGATAGATTTGAAGCAGAAGGACTAAAAATATTCGGACATAAATCATCGGCTGCTATACTTGAAGCAAGTAAAGCCTTCGCAAAGAACTTCATGAAAAAATACAGTATCCCAACAGCTGTATATGAAACGTTTGATAGAGAAGAAGATGCCATAAATTTTATAAAAAAACAAGGAGCACCTATCGTTATAAAGGCTGATGGACTTGCTGCTGGTAAAGGAGTAGTTGTAGCCAAAACAGAAGAGGAAGCATTTCAAGCTGTTAGAGATATGTTCGGTGGTAAATTCGGACCTGCCAGTAAAAGAGTTGTTATAGAGGAGTTTTTAGAAGGGGAAGAAGCTTCTTACATCTGTATGGTTAAAGACGATAAATTTGTACCAATGCCATCTTCTCAGGACCATAAAAGAGCCTTTGACAATGACCAAGGACCGAACACTGGAGGAATGGGAGCATACAGCCCAACATCAATAATAACTCCGGAAATAGAAAAAGAAATTCAGGAGAAGATAGTAGTTCCAACATTAAAAGGTATGATATCTGAAGGAAGAAACATGTCAGGATTTTTGTATGCTGGACTTATGATAGG
Source organism: Hydrogenothermaceae bacterium (assembly GCA_037478615.1). Taxonomy (GTDB): domain Bacteria; phylum Aquificota; class Aquificia; order Aquificales; family Hydrogenothermaceae; genus JAOABC01. The sequence goes on along the minus strand of JBBFMH010000010.1, from coordinate 14,313 downwards.
ACCTAAGGGTATAAATGTTTTAGAGTTTAATGTCAGGATGGGAGATCCGGAAACCCAACCTATAATGAGAAGATTAAAATCAGATTTGGTTGAACATATACTTAATATCCTTGAAGGAGATATAGAGAAAGTAAAACCTCAGTGGGATGAAAGGACAGCTATCGGTGTAGTGGTGGCATCAAAAGGGTATCCTGACAGTTATGAAAAGGGTAAAGTGATTAACGGCATAGAGGAAGCCGAAAAATACGAAGATGTAGTGGTTTTCCATGCCGGGACAGAAGAATCGGACGGTAAGGTTTTTACAAACGGAGGAAGGGTGTTAACAGTTACAGCTCTCGGAAAAGATATCATTGATGCAAGAAATAAAGTCTATAAGGCTATGGAAAAAATTCATTTTGACGGTGCCTTTTATAGAAAAGATATAGGCTGGAGAGAGGTAGAGAGATATAAAGCTGGAGGAATTTAATGGAAGGTCGTATTGAAACATTAAAAAAAATGAGAGAGAAAAATATAAATCCATATCCTCATAAATTTCAAACTACTCATAACCTTTTAAACATAAGAGAAGGTCTTGAATCTGACCCTCAAGGTGAGGAAGTAAAACTAAAAGGTAAAGTAAAGAGAATATCAAAAAAAGATAACGACTACATAATAAGATTTGAAGACCTTGAAGGACACTACGAAATACAGGTCATAATGCCACAAAAAGAATCAATAGCACCTAACACAGTAGGTGTATTTACAGGAAAAATATATAGGATAGACGGAAAACTTACACTTTTGGCAGAAAGTTTCAATCCAGAAGGAGAAGGTATTCCTGTAAAAGAGATAAAAGAAAAGTACGATAAAGACCCTCAGTATAAAGAAGTATCAGTAGCCGGGAGATTGATAGCTTTAAGGGACCAAGGAAAAGCGGCATTTGGACACTTACAGGATGCTGAAGGTAAACTTCAGATATACATCTCTTCAAATAATCTTGGAGAAGAGAGATATAGAGAAGTTATGGATGTACTTGATGTAGGTGATATAGTAGGTGTAAAAGGTAAGCTTTTCAGAACTATGACCGGGGAACTTACAGTAGATGCTACAGAGGTTGTGATACTTTCTAAATCTTTGAGACCTCTTCCAGAAAAATGGCATGGATTAAAAGATGTGGAACATAGATACAGATACAGATTTTTGGATTTGATAGCAAATAAAAAGTCGAGGGATACCTTTAAAATAAGGTCAAAAGCTATAAGAAGTTTAAGAGAGTTTCTTGAAAGTAAGGGATTTATAGAGGTTGAGACCCCTATACTCCAACCGGTTGCTTCCGGAGCGATGGCAAAACCTTTTATAACATACCATAACGCTTTGGATATGAACCTATTTCTAAGAATAGCTCCAGAACTTTACTTAAAGATGCTTGTAGTTGGAGGATTTAACAGGGTCTTTGAGATAGGAAGGAACTTCAGAAACGAAGGAATAGATACAACACACAACCCTGAATTTACAATGGTTGAGTTTTATGCAGCATACCTTGATTACAATGACCTTATGGTTTTAACAGAGGAGCTGTTTAGGAAGATTCTACTTGATACAGTTGGAACATTGAAGATAACATGGGAAGGAGTAGAACTTGACTTTGAAAAACCTTTTAGAAAAGTTAGATTCTTTGATGCTTTACAAGAGAAAACAGGAAAAAGTAAAGAGTTTTTCTTAGATGAAATTAAAGCAAGAACATTTGCAAAGGAAGTAGGAATACCAAAAGCAGATACACTTACCCATACAAAACTACTTGATAAACTTTTTGAACACTTCATAGAAGAAGATTTAGTCCAACCTACATTTGTTATAGACTTTCCAAAGATACTCTCACCTCTGGCAAAAACCCACAGGGAAGACCCAGATTTAGTCGAAAGGTTTGAACTTATAATAAATAAACAGGAACTTGCCAACGCTTACACAGAGCTAAATGACCCGTTAGATCAGAGAGAGAGATTTATCCAACAGATAAGAGAAAAGGAAATGGGTGATGAAGAAGCTATGGATATAGATGAAACCTTTTTAACAGCCCTTGAGTATGGACTTCCACCTACAGCCGGAGAGGGAATAGGTATAGATAGACTTGTTATGATGCTTACAGACAGTGATTCAATAAGAGAAGTTATACTGTTTCCTACATTAAGACCGGAAAGTTAAGATGATGATAGATAAATTCAGAGGTACACTCTTAGGAGCAGCCATAGGAGATAGTATGGGAATGACAGTGGAGGAGCTTCCTGTTGATGAAGTTCTTCTACATTACGGACAGCCGGTTAAAGACCTTGTAGACCCACATCCATCATCTCCTTCCTACTTTTTGAGAGCCGGAGAAAATACATCAGAGTTTGAGATAGTTTTGCTGGTAGCTCAATCAATAATAGATAAACAGAGAATAGACGTAAGGGATATCATAGAGAAGTATATAGAGTGGAAAGAAAAAGGTGAGATACATACATACATAGACCCTACTTTTTTACTTGCTATAGATTACTTGATAGAGGGAAGAGATTTGGAGAAAACCGGTTCTACCGTAGATCACATAATGCCGGCTATACCGATTGGACTTTACCATTACAAGAATCCACACCTTGCGGCAGAAGGTGCTAAAGCGGTAGTTATGATAACTTCAAGAAATGAAAATGTCATAGATTGCGGGGCAATGCTTGCAACAGCAATATCTGAACTATCTGAGGATAGATTCTACCTTGAAGATGAATGGGAATACTTTTTAAAACTTCTGGAAAATTTTGCAACTAACTCTCTCACAAAAAAGTATTTAAGCAAATTAAAAAATCTTATTAAAGAAGATGCAACTTTAGAAAAGGCCATAAATGAACTCGGTAATGGAAGTTTTGTCCTTGAAGCCTTTTCTCTTGCACTGTTTATATTTTTAAAAGACCCTACAAATCCGGAGAAAGCTATTATAAATGCGGTAAATAGTTATGGAAATTACGGAGCTGATACAGATAGTATAGGATTAATTGTAGGGGCATTGTCCGGAGCATACAACTCAGAAGAATCTCTTCCTGAAAGATGGAAAAAGAGATTAGTAGGATATAATAATATAGTAGAAGTAGCTGAAAAGCTTTATAACATATCTTTACACTAACGGAGGAGAAAAATGGCAGAAAAAAAACCAAGATTACAGGAGCTTTTCTTAAATAGAATCAGAAAAGAGAAAATTAGATGTGATGTTTATCTGGTAAATGGTGTTAAGTTGGAAGGTAAGATAAAATACTTTGACAACTTTACGATTCTTTTAAAGGAAGGTCCAAGGGAAGTCCTTGTTTATAAACATGCAATAACAACGGTTGCTCCTAAGAAGGAGATGGAGTTTGAGTATCAACAGGAAGAGTTTGAAGAAGAACCCTTCGCTTAATATCTAAATTTCACAATATACAATCTGTAAAGTTGAAAAATTTTTAGTTTTATTTTATACTTATTAATAATAATTACTATTAAAGGAGGCATAACGATGAAGAAATTAGCAGTAGCAGGCCTAATATTAACGACAGGTATAATCTCTTACACAGTTGCAGAAAGTAAAATTAACGACAGAGATCTTTTAAATCAGGCTAAAAACTACTTCCAACCTCTACCGAAAGAGATACCTGCACCTTCAGACAACCCAACAACTAAAGAGAAGGTAGAACTTGGTAAAAAACTTTACTATGACCCAAGATTATCTCTGTCTGGAGTTATCAGCTGTAACACATGCCATAACCTTGCAACTTACGGTGCTGATGGAGTAGAAACATCTTTGGGACACAAATTCCAAACAGGCGGTAAAAATGCTCCTACAGTTCTAAATGCCGGATTCCATATAGCTCAGTTTTGGGATGGTAGAGCAAAAACCCTTGAAGACCAGGCAAAGGGTCCAATACTTGCATCTGTTGAGATGGCTATGCCTGATCCTAACTTGGTGGTTGAGAGATTAAAGACAATAGAAGGTTATGTAAATGAATTTAAAAAGGCTTTTCCTAAGGATAAAGACCCTGTAAATTATGATAATGTGGCTAAAGCGATAGCTGCTTTTGAGAGAACATTGGTAACACCTTCAAGGTTTGATGAATTTCTAAGAGGAAACACAAAAGCTCTAACTCAAAAAGAGAAAGAAGGATTGAAACTGTTTATGGAAAAAGGTTGTGTTTCCTGCCACAGTGGAGTTGCAATAGGTGGTGAAATGTTCCAAAAGTTTGGTATAGTTAAACCTTACAAATATCAAGACCCTAACGACCTTGGAAGATATAACGTAACAAAAAACGAAGCAGATAAATATGTTTACAAAGTTCCATCTTTAAGAAACGTGACAAGAACATATCCTTATTTCCATGACGGAAAAGTTTGGGACATAAGGGAAGCTGTAAAAATAATGGGTGAAACTCAGCTTGGTATTGATTTTACAGATGAGGAAGTTGATAAAATCGTAGCATTCTTAGACTCTACGACCGGTAAAATTCCTGAAGATGCTTTAAAGATGCCTGTACTACCTCCATCAACTCCAAAGACACCAAAACCTCAACTTTAAAAAATCGGGGGCTTTTAGGCCCCCATTAATCATTTATAATCAAAATAGTCAACACCTCTCATAGCTCTATCATTCCAACCTGTTTTTTCCCAGTATCCCTTATAATCATAGTCAACCACTTCTATCTCTTTTATCCACTTCGCTGACTTGTATCCCCATTTTTCAGGACATACTACTCTTAGAGGATATCCATGGTCAAGGGTAAGTTTATCAAGAATTTTTCCATCTTCATCATAGTTTATGTTATACACCAAAACAGGTTTAAACTCTTTGATATATGATATTTCTATACTTGTATGGTATTCATCAAAGGATCTAAATACAACCTCTTTCGCTTGTGGAAAAACTTGAAATTTTTCCAGAAGATAATTAAGATCAACACCTTCAACCAAAATTCTTCCTATCTTATCTCCCTTTGAATTAGAAACACATTCAAGTATAACTTCTTTTCTAACTGAAGGCATACTTTTTATATCTTCCATAGAAAATGTTGCCGGATTTTTTACTTTACCGTAAATTTTAAGTTTATACTCTTTTATATTTAGATTCTTAACAGTAGATGGGACACCTTTAGTATCTACTATAAAAAGACTATCTATAGGTGTGTATTTACCAGATGGGGGAAGTTGGGATTTTTGTTTTTTAAAAGCATCAAGAACTCCCCCGTAAACTTTCGGTGAGAATAAAGATATCAATCCAGCCAAAATAAATGTCCTTCTCTTCATTTCACCACCTCAAAGTATATGAAGGTATATTAAAAATAAAATCAAAACTCCGTTAAGAATTAGAAAAACAAACCATCTCTTCTTAACAAAATATTTTCTTAAACCTAAGGATGTATGGAAAAGTATTAAAAGATAAAGAATAATAGGTAAGATAGAGCCGTGAAGTATATATGCATCTCTTCTGTCTATAATGTTACCAAAAATCTGACCTATTATCCTAGGTTTTTCAATCCAATAACCAGTAACTGCCTCAACTATAAAGACCAGATAAAGAATTACAGATGTTATAAGAAAAGCTGTTTTTAGGGTGTTACTATTCATTTAATCTCTACTTTATAACTCTTTTGGCAACTACTATAAGAAGAACAAGAAGCACATTTTCCTCTTTGATAAACAGATTTAAACTTCCTGTACAGAAAATATCCGGCTACAGTAAATATAAAAGCAGGTAGTGTATAGTTCAAAATATTCTCCATCTTTTAAAACCTCTTATTAAAGATTTATTCTTAATTTATGGTCTTTAACTGTAAAATCTATGACAGAACGACGTCCAAGATCATCATAAAAACAAAACCTATGAGAACTCCTATTGAAGCGGACACTTCAAATCCTTTTTTCTGTATCTCCGGAATCATCTCTTTTATAACAACAAACAACATAGCTCCGCTTGCAAAGGCAAATCCTATAAAAAGAAAAGTCAAAAACGGATAAAACACACTAACAGCAAATATACCTCCAATCGGCTCAATTAAACCTGTTAAAAGAGCTATTTTAAAAGATTTTAATCTTGAGTAGCCATAGAGGTACAAAGCTAACGCAACTGCAAAACCTTCAGGAATATTCTGAATTCCGATACCAAGGGCGAGGGTTATACCCTGATTTACATTTCCTGTCATAAACCCTAAAGCAGAGGACATACCCTCCGGAAAGTTATGAAGTGTGATAGCAGAAACAAACAGCCAAACTTTCTTTAAAGATCTTTTTTCTTCCTCTGTCAAAACTTTAATAAAGTAGTCATCCGGTATAAACCTATCCAAAATGAGAAACAGAAATCCTCCTCCTAAGAAAAATATGGATACAAGGATTATCGAAACCTCTTTACTGAAACTTTCCTGAGACAACTCTAAAGCAGGAAGTAAAAGAGAAAAAAATGAGGCAGAAAGCATTATGCCTGCACTAAACCCAAGAAGAGAATCCTGCCACTTTGTAGAAATCTTCTTCCCAAATATAATTGGAATACCACCAACAGCTGTTAGTAATCCTGCAAAAAGACTTCCTAAAACAGACTCTAATATCATTCTAACAACTTCTTTATAGCTTCAAGTCCACCAAGAGCTATAGGTATAGCTTTTATATTTGACGGCACTGTGTAATCCCGTGGATTTATTCTTATAACTGTTCCGTTATACTCTCTGGCAATTCTCTCTCCAAACCATCTAACGGTAGGTACAGCTTCACCAGCTCCTACCTCTATAACAACTATCTTCCTATTTTGATTTCTCTCTAACCATAGTTTCAGTTTTAACTCCTGAAAATCTGTTCTGTCAGAAATCCAACTCCAATCTCCAAACATGAGTATGTTAGGTCTTGCTATATCTCCACAGTTTATACATTTAGGCAGTGGATCTTTAGCTCTGAAATTTTCCATATCTACTTCTATATTTATGCCATTCGAAGACCAGATATCGTTGCTACAAGGTTTTATACACTGTAGATAATGAATAGTACCATGTACTTCAACTATCTTATTCTCATCAAACCCAGCTTTCTGAAACTGTCCATCTACGTTTGATGTAAATATAAAGTAGTTATCCCCCTTTCTTCTGACAAACTCTCTGAGTAGATAAAATCCTTTATGTGGTTGAGTATTTCTGTATAGGTTTA
>JBBFMH010000010.1:0-7142 GCA_037478615.1 Hydrogenothermaceae bacterium | reverse complement strand
GCAAGATAAGGATCGGTTCTAAACCATCTTGGATTGGCAAGTTCTTGAAATGATAAGCCTAACTTTCTCGCATAGGGATAAGCTCTCCAAAAACCTTCCTTTCCTCTAAAATCTGGAAGTCCGGAGTCAACACCCATACCTGCTCCCGCTGTAATCAAAACAGCATCAGCTTGATTTAAAATCTCTCTCGCTTTCTCTACATTCCTCTCTAAATTCTCCATGACCCTCATATTTCAAGTAGATGGGTGATTTTGCTTAAACTTTTGTATTCATTTAATTTTTCTTCGTATCCCCTTCTTCCCATCAAGCCGTAAGCAAAGTTTTTACCTTCCTCTACCGCCGGTTGGTCAAAAGGATTTACCTTATACAGTAATCCGGAAAATCCAGTAGCCATCTCGTATATATATATCAAAAGTCCTATGTTAAAAGGAGAAGGTTTATCCAACGTTATTGTAAGATTTGGCACTTTAGCCTTAACCAACGCTGCCTTTGTGCCTTCAAGCTCTATATCCAAAATCTGTTTTAAAGTTTTGCCTTTAAGATATTCAATTTCAGAAGGAAGTTCGCCGGTAATCTCAAAATCTCTAAAACTCTCATTAACATTTAGAAAAGTAACTATCTTATCTTTAGGTCCATCTATGTAAAGCTGTATCTGGGAATGCTGATCTATTGACCCTATGGATTTCACGGGAGTTTGTCCTAATCCTTCCTTTCCTAAACTTTCAGCCCAAAGCTGCCTATACCAATCAACAAAGGAAGATAATCTCTCACTGTAAGACATCATAACGGATATGGTCTTTCCTTTTTTAACATTAGCTATATAGTGAATTAAGCTTATAAGGTAAGCCGGATTATCAAAGGGGTCCATACTCTTTTCACATAGATGAAAACCATACCTTGCACCTTCAAGGAGATCATCTATATCTATACCACAAACTGCCGAAGAGAGAAGACCAACATTACTCAAAACAGAGAACCTTCCTCCTAAATTAGGGGGAATGTCAAAGGATTCTATACCCTCCTGATCAGCAAACTTCCTTAAAAATCCCTTCTCAGGGTCTGTAGTTATTACGATATGTCTCTTCCAATTATCTCCTATGACTGTCTTTATCATATCAAGGATTATTAAAAAGTTAGCAACAGTTTCAACTGTGGAACCTGACTTTGTAATCACATTAAACATAGTTTTTCTTACATCTATCTTGTCTATAACGAGAGCAAACTTCTCCGGATCAACGTTATCCAGAATGTAGAACTTGGGAAAATTTTTTAAATTGTAATCAAGACCATTTACGGCATCCTGAACAGTTTGATTACCAAGAGCAGACCCACCTATACCTATAACAACGAAGTAGTCAAAATTTTCTCTTACTTTTTTTGCAGTTTCTTTAATTTTTGATGTATCATGAAAAGGTAAATTCATAAAGTAAAAATCTTTATCTCTCCTGTTGTAAATCTCCTCATGGAGATCAGAGATTATATGCCTATAAGCCTCTACCTCCTGAGACAGTATCCCTTCCCTTTCACCTAACTTTTCAGACATTACATTTGAGTAATCTATCTTTATCATCTTTTCCCCCTATTTAGGTTTAGAATATTATAACTAAAAGTTTACATATTGATATATTTTGTTCTATAATTATGTTAGTAAATACTAACTTAAAATAAGAGGTGTGGATATGGCAAAAAAAGGTTTAGTGATGTTGCTATTCTTCATTTTTTCAGCTCTCATTCTATCATCCTGTGAGGGAAAGGGAAAAATACAGATAAATAACCCTCCGGGAGCCCAAGTTTATATTAACGGAAAATTAGTCGGTAAAACACCTCTGGAGTTAGAACTAAAAGAGGGTAAATATGACATTACCGTGGCAACTACAGAGTTTGACAGAGATACACAGAAAGGTGTGTGGGTTTACTATGATAAAGTTACAAAACTTGATTTCAATCCTAAACCTACCGGTATTTTAAAAGCTGATACTATTCCTCAGGGTGCCATTGTTATGGAAGGAAGGTATGCCATAGGAACTACACCTTTCAGAGATTACCTACCTGTTGGACAACACCTCATAATATTTAAACTTGGATCAGTAGGAGCATCGAGAAAAGTATTAATTGAGTATGGTAAAGAAAGCTCTTTAGTGGTAAATCTTCAAAAAGCAGTTATACATTTTGATGGGAATCCTCAGGATGCGATCTTATACATTGACGGTAAACAGATAGGGTCTTTCCCTCAGGATGTAGAGATTGAAGAAGGTATCCATAAGTTTGCTGTTGAAAAAGATGTTTATAAAGATGAGTTTACTTTAAAGGTTAAAAAGGGAGATGAGTTTAAAGTTAAATTTACACTGGAAGAGGTTCAACTTCCTCCGGTTCAGGCTTACGGACCTTTGGCATTTACATCTGACTACAGATACTTTATATCCCTTGGTAAGGCAGGTATCTACTTCTGGGACCTAAAAGATTTAAAACCTCATATATCCCTCTGGGATCCGGAAGATGTTAGAAACTTTGATAAATTCTCCACTTTTGCAGTTTCCGAAGATGGAAAAATGACAACTGGTTTAAAACCTGTAAAAACTTTGGCCTACAAATACAAAGATATGAAAAACCCCTTAAAAATTCTTCTGTGGGATAACACAACAGCTTCTGTAAAACTTAACAAACTTGTTGATATGACCGCAGATTTTATCACCTTTGGAAAGTCTTCAAATGCAGTTTATCTATTTGATAAATCTGGAAAAGGTGTAGTTTTAGATTCAAAAACTGCAAACAAAATCAAGGATATCTCAGTTGGAGAAAGTATAACAGCCTTAAAGACAATTAACAATAAGATATATATAGGAACGGCTTCTGGAAAGTTATTAGTTTTAGATACACAATCAGACAACATAGAAAATCAGCAATTTATCCATACAGGATCCATAAACGAGATACAAACATCTAAAAATAAAGACATTTTAGTAACTGCATCTTCTGATAAAACTGTAAAAGTGATAAAGTTAGCAGATATGTCTGTTCAAAAAAGTCTATCAATTTCTACCATCCCAATTTCTGTAAATATATCTCCTTCCTTAACTAAGATAATAGTGGGAAGAGCTGATAGAACTGCTGAAGTTCTTTCAATTGACGGTGGAAAACTTTACTCAATATCTCTTGGATACTCTCCTGTTTCCGTAGGTTTTGCAAATGAAGATATAACAATAACCGCATCCTCTAAGGAAAATCCAATGATAAATTTATGGTACCAAGGACATCTACTTAGAAAGTGGGTTCAAACTGTAGAGTAATCTAAAGGGGACTTTATGTCCCCTCTTCTACAAATTTTCTCTCAAAGTGGTATATTAATATTAACTAATTTTTTAAAAGGTGATTAAAGTGTGTGGAGTTTTTGGAGTTTTTAACAGTAAATCTGCTGCAGAGATGACGTTTTTAGGCTTACATGCCCTTCAACACAGGGGACAGGAGTCTGCTGGAATAGCTGTTTCAGATGGTTATGATATAAATCTGAAACTGGGACAGGGGCTTGTTACATCAGCTATAAAAGAAGAAGATTTGAAAGAGTTAAAGGGTGATTTAGCTATTGGACATGTGAGATACTCAACAGCCGGAGGCTCAAATCCTAAGAATATTCAACCTTTCTTTGCCCACTTTTACGGCGGTTCATTTGCAATAGCCCATAATGGAAATCTTGTAAATGCAGAGAGATTGAAAAGAGAACTTGAGGAAGAAGGTGCTATATTCAGATCTACATCTGATACAGAGGTGTTTATCCACTTGATAGCAAAGTCAAGACAGCCGGCTCCATCCCATATAAACCTACACAGAAATGATGAAGACTTTTTACCCCACGTATTTGAAGTTATGAAAAAAGTAAAAGGAGCTTACTCTCTTCTAATACTTAGAGAGAAACAGCTTATAGCCGTCAGAGATCCACACGGATTTAGACCCTTGGTTCTGGGTAAAAACAGATCCGGAAGTTATTTCGTAGCATCAGAAACATGTGCCCTGGATATCATAGATGCAGAGTATCTGAGAGATATTAACCCAGGAGAGGTTCTCGTTATAGACGATGCAGGTATAAGGTCTTACTATCCTTTTGAATACACAGAAACACCTAAAAAATGTATATTTGAGTTTATTTACTTCTCAAGACCAGACTCTAAAATATTCAGAGAGTGGGTGTACGAAGTTAGAAAAGAGTTTGGAAGGAGACTTGCAAGAGAGTATCCTATAGATGCTGACTGTGTTGTGCCAGTTTTGGATTCAGGATTACTTGCTGCGATGGGATACAGTGAGGAAAGTGGAATACCTTTTGAGATAGGTCTTATAAGAAATCACTATGTTGGAAGAAGCTTTATACAGCCTATTCAGGAAATAAGAGACCTTAGTGTAAAACTTAAACTTAATCCTGTAAGGGAAGTCATAGAAGGGAAGAGGATCATAGTTATAGATGACTCTTTAGTGAGAGGAACAACAAGCAAAAAGATAGTAAATATGTTGAGAAGAGCCGGGGCAAAAGAGATACACATGTTAATAAGCTCTCCTCCTGTCGTAAGTCCCTGCTACTACGGTATAGATACACCTACGAAAGAAGAGCTTTTAGCTGCAAATCTATCTATTGAAGAGATAAGAAAATTTATAGGTGCAGATAGCTTAAACTACCTATCCCTTGAGGGTATGATTGAAGCAGCAGATAGGACTAAAGGCTACTGTACAGCATGTTTTACTGGAGAATATCCTGTTTTAGACGAGTTATTTTTAACTCAGGAGGTGTAAAAATGTCAAAGGTAGTCGTTCCTTTAGCAGATGGTTTTGAAGAGATAGAGGCTATGTCAATAATAGATATACTCAGAAGGGCAAACATTGAAGTGGTTATAGCAGGATTACATGATGGATATATAACAAGTGCAAGGGGTGTAAAGGTAGTTCCGGATACAACCATAGACACTATAAAGGCAGATGACTTTGATATGATAGTTTTACCCGGAGGTCAACCAGGAACAGATAATCTAAACGCAGATGAGAGAGTTAGAAAACTTATAGTTGATTTTTACAGTAAAGGAAAACTTACCGGAGCTATATGTGCAGCTCCTTATGTCCTTGCAAATGCCGGAGTTCTCTCAGGGAAAAAAGCTACTTCCTATCCTACATACAGAGATAAGTTAAAGGACGCCACCTACTTAGAGGAAGAAGTAGTGGAAGACAGCAACGTTTTAACAAGTAGAGGACCTGGGACAGCAGCCTCCTTCGCTCTGAAGATCGTGGAAAAGCTAAAAGGTAAAGAGGTTGCAGAAAATATAAGAAATGGCATGTTATTTAGATGTTAAATCATAGATTAAAAAAAAGTCAAGAGATTATAAGAGAAAAAAGTTTAGACTGTTTTTTATTTTCATCTCCTTCTAATGTTTTTTACCTTTCGGGATTTTCCTCTTCAAATGCTTATGTAATTTTAACACCGGAGGAAGGATACTTTCTAACGGATGGAAGATATTACGAAGGAGCAAAAGAGAAGATAACCCATTTAGAAGTTGTCCTTATAAAGAAGCTTTCAGATGGTATAAAACAGATTTTTCAAGACCTAAATATAAAGAAAGTAGGATTTGAGAAGGATAAAGTGTCTGTATCTTTTTATGAGAAACTAAAATCAGATTTTCCGGATATTCAGTTTGAAGGATTTGACGGATTTTTAAATGATGTAAGAATGGTAAAATCAGAAGAAGAGATTGAGATAATAAGAGATGCCGTAATAAAAACAGATAAAATATTCTCTAAGATATTAGATAACATAAACTTCTTTGATACGGAGCTATCAGTAAGAAGGAAGATAGTTGACCTAATTTTTGAAGAAGGAGGGACTTCCGAAAGTTTTCCAGCGATTGTTGCCACCGGTAAAAATTCAGCTATACCACATCACGAAACATCTTTGACAAAAATAGAGAAAAACAGCCCACTTCTGATAGATATGGGAATGAAATTAAAAGGTTACTGTAGTGATTTTACAAGAACATTTTTCATAGGAAAACCTCATCAAAAACTTATAGATATATACAATGTAGTAAAAGAAGCTCATCTTGAGGCTGTTTCCGTTGTAAAAGCCGGAATACAGATAAAAGAGATAGACCTAAAAGCAAGGTCTGTTATAGAGAAATACGGTTATGGTGAATACTTTATACATTCAACCGGACACGGAATAGGTATAGATATACACGAAGAACCAAGAATATACAAAGACAATGAAGATATTCTAAAAGAAAATACAGTTTTCACCATAGAACCAGGTATATACATACCAAATTTAGGTGGAGTAAGATTGGAGAATATAGTCGTAGCAAGAAAAAACTCCGCAGAACTCCTTACTCAAACTCCTCTGGATTTAATAGTAGTTTAATATAAAAAACCTAACAGCCAGAGAGGTATTTTATTTTCGTATCCTATCTCTATTCCATCTACCGCAAGATAAGATTGAGATTTATCTTTTATCTGTGAAAAATCTTTACTTTTACCACCTATTTCAAACAGATATCTCTCGTTAACCAAAAAATCTCCCCTATCTGGATAATGTATTGAGTAGTTATAGGAAACCATAGACGCAAAAAATGTTTCTCTTAACGTGCCTATATCCCTTTCTAAACAGAGTGCATTAAGGAGATTTGTATTTCCTAAATAAAGTTTATCTGGCTTTCTTATAGATTTAAAACGTTTAGCTTCGTGAGGCACATGAATTATAAGATTAGATCTGCTAAGATACTCAAGATATTTATATAATGTGGCCTTAGTTATACCTACTATGTTAGCTAACTTTTCAATAGAAAGTTCAAAAGGTTTAGAGACACATATCGTAGATAGAATCTTTTTTAAGGAGTGTATTTTATCTATACTTACAGAGTATATTTCAGCAAGGTCAAAATATAAAGTTGTATTTACTGTATCTGACAAACGCTGTAAATATTTATCCGGGTCTTCAAAATAGAAAGGATAAGCACCGTAACCGTTATAATCATCAAAAATTTTTAAAATTTTTTCCGGGATTTTCTTAATTATATCCATAGCTATATCCTGATGATTTATAAGGACTTCTTCAAGATTGTAGGAGTTAAGTTTTAAACCGGTTTTTAACTCTATATACTCTCTCAATGAGAGAA
>JBBFMH010000009.1:807-21153 GCA_037478615.1 Hydrogenothermaceae bacterium | reverse complement strand
ATAATACAGGTTGTTTTATCTCAGAGATTTTACAAAAATCTAAATACAGAGCCTATAAATGTTTATAGGACTATAAGGTATATAAACCCTTCTCCTTATCTGTTTTATCTTGATTTTAAAGATATAAAGGTCGTAGGCTCTTCACCGGAGATTCTCGTAACGGTTAAAGATGGAAAGATACTAACAAAACCTATAGCCGGAACAAGACCAAGGGGAAAAACAGAAGAAGAAGACAGGAAGTTGAAAGATGAATTACTTCAAGATACAAAAGAGAAAGCGGAACATCTGATGCTCGTTGATCTTGCCAGAAATGATGTTGGAAAGGTAGCAAAAGCTGGAACTGTAAAGGTTGACAGGTTTATGTATGTTGAAAACTACTCACACGTTATGCATATAGTTTCTGATGTATCCGGAGAGTTAAAAGAGGGACTCCACCCGATAGATGTTTTAAAATCTGTATTCCCTGTTGGTACGGTAAGCGGTGCTCCAAAGGTGAGAGCTATGCAGATAATTTCAGAACTTGAACCGGAAAAGAGGAATATATATGCCGGAGCAGTTGGTTATATAAGTTTTGATGGTAATTTAGATACAGCAATAGCGATAAGGACAGCCGTTATAGTAAACAACACAGTTTACGTTCAAGCAGGGGCAGGTATCGTGGCAGATTCCGTACCGGAAAAAGAGTACGAAGAGACAGTCAATAAAGCAAAAGCCATGATGAAAGCCATAGAGATGGCAGAAGGTTAAACTCTGACGGAAAGCTCTCCCACGTAAATAAGCTCTACTTTATCTCTCACTTTTAAAATGAGAGACCCATCATCATTTAAACCTTCTATTATTCCCTCAAGTATAACAGTTCCATTTTCAACTATCTTAACTGTTTCTCCAAGCCAGAGGAGATTTTTCTCTATGTTTTTAACATTGAAAAATTTTGTATCCAAAAAGTTATAGTAACTCTCTTCTACCCTATACAGTATATCAGCTAAAATTTTCTTTCTATCAAAAGTGTTATCACATTCAATTTTAAGAGATGTTGCAATATCTAAATCGTTGAAGTCTTCAACATCATTATTAACATTTATTCCCACTCCTACAACTACTTTTACAACTTCGTTATTTTCTATTGAGGTATCTATTAAAAAGCCGGCTAATTTTTTGTTATTTAGGTATATATCATTAGGCCACTTTATCTTTAAATCACAACCAGCAGTATAACTCTTTAAAGTCTCAAAAACAGACCAAAGAAAAACTAAACTGAGTTTAGAGATATAATACACTTCTAATCTTGGTTTAAGAAGTATGGAAAAGTAAAGACCTTTACCATAAGTAGATATCCATTTTCTGCCTTTTCTACCTTTACCTGCCGTTTGAGTTTCCGCTACCACTACTGTGCCATCGGGAAAGTCGTCAGATTTTAGATATTCATTTGTAGAGTCTATTTTATCAAAATAGATGTAGTTATAACCTATAAATTTTGTTTTCAGTAATGGTTTAACTTCTTCCAGTAGAAGTTTATCAGGAGAAGAGATTATATGGTAACCATCTTTTGAAACATCTATATCATAACCTTCTTCTTTGAGTTTGTTTACCCTTTTCCAAACAGCAGACCTTGACACTCCAAATATTTTAGCCAGCTCTTCTCCGGAGAATCTCCTCTCTTTCAATAACTTTACAAACTCAACACCGTCAATCATATTAATCAGCCTTCAGTATACTTAAAAATGCTTCCTGAGGAAGTTCTACCTTACCAAACTGTTTCATTCTCTTCTTACCTTCCTTCTGTTTCTCTAAGAGTTTCTTTTTCCTTGTAATATCTCCACCATAACATTTCGCCAGCACATCCCTTCTCAGAGGTGCCACCCTTGCAGATGCTATAACTTTTGATCCTATGGCAGCCTGTATCTTCACTTCGAAAAGCTGTCTTGGAATAACTTCTTTCATCTTATCAACTAAGGTTCTTCCTACTCTGTAAGCTTTATCCCTATGGACTATAAAAGACAGAGCATCAACAGGCTCATCGTTTATAAGGATATCCATCTTAACAAGGTCTCCTTCCCTATAACCTATAAACTCATAATCAAAGGAAGCATACCCTTTTGTTGCAGTTTTTAATTTATCATGGAAATCAAAGAGAACCTCTCCAAGAGGTATGTCATACCTGAGTAAAACTGTCTTTTGGTCTAAGTATTCAAATCCCTTCTGTATTCCTCTCTTATCCTGAACAAGTTGCATTATAGCACCTACATACTCACTGGGAGTGATTATACTTGCCTCTATGTATGGCTCTAAAATTCTATCTATATGGGTAGGATTTGGAAGTTGAGAAGGGTTTCTTATCTCTATCTCTTCTCCCTTTGTTGTTATAACTTTGTATATAACATTCGGAGCGGTTGTTATAAGCTCTATGTTGTACTCTCTCTCTAACCTCTCCTGTACAATCTCAAGGTGTAAAAGTCCCAAAAATCCACATCTAAATCCCATTCCAAGAGCTGGTGAAGATTCTACCTCGTATGTAAGTGCTGCATCGTTTATTGAGTATCTCTCCAAAGCATCTCTCATATCTTCAAAAGTTGTAGAGCCAGTTGGATAAAGTCCGGCGTATACCATAGGTTTTGCAGGTCTAAAACCCTCTATTGGCTCTTTTGCAGGTCTTTTTGCATCTGTAATTGTATCTCCAACTCTTATATCCCTTACATCTTTTATAGCCGCAGCTATATATCCAACATCTCCAGCTTTTAAAAATTCCAACTTCTCCATCTTCGGAGTTTGAGCTCCTACTTCTGTAACTTCAAACTCCCTTCCCGTTGACATGAGTCTGATCTTTGTTCCTACTTTTACTTCTCCGTCAACAATCCTAACAAAAGCAACAGCTCCCCTGTAAGGGTCATAGTAAGAGTCAAATATAAGGGCTTTTAGTGGAGCTTTTTCATCCCCTTTTGGAGGTGGCACTCTCTTTACTATAGCTTCAAGAATATCCTCTATTCCTATTCCAGCTTTTCCAGATGCCAGTATAGCTCCTTCAGGATCAAGTCCTAAAACTTCTTCTATCTGTCTCTTTATTCTATCAACATCCGCAGAAGGAAGGTCTATCTTATTTATCACGGGGATAATCTCAAGGTTAAGGTTTAAAGCTTGCCAGAATGTTGCTATAGTTTGAGCTTCTATACCCTGTGTAGCATCTATCAACAGTAAAGCTCCTTCACAGGCAGCTAATGATCTTGAGACCTCATATCCAAAATCTACGTGTCCCGGTGTGTCTATGAGATGGAGAGTGTAGTCCTTGTATTTTAATCTTATAGCTTGAAGTTTTATAGTTATTCCCCTCTCTCTTTCTATGTCAAGGGTGTCAAGGAGCTGGTCTTTCATCTCTCTCTTTTCAAGGGCTCCAGTAAACTCTATCAACCTATCTGCTAATGTAGATTTTCCATGGTCAACATGGGCTATTATAGAAAAGTTCCTGATTTTACTTAATCTATCTTCCATCTTTTACCTCTTCAAAAATTCACTTAATATATTTTAACACTTCAAAACAGGACAGTTTTTCTATGTTAAATTTTTACTTGATTTTAACATTACTTTAAACTAAAATTGATATAAACCAATATTGGAGGTAAAAAGATGAAAAGGATGGTTCTAATGCTGATCTTGCCGTTTCTTATCTTCTCAGGTTCCTTTGCATTACAGGGAAGCACAAAGGGATTTCCAAAACCTGTTGTTGAAGCTGAAAACTTAGTAAATGAAGAAGGGAAACCTACAAAGTTTGCCGATTATAAAGGAAAGGTAATTATACTGTATTTTGGGTTTACAAACTGTATGCATGTATGTCCTACAGTAACAGCAGCGTTAAAACAGGTTAGTGAGAAGTTAAATGAGAAAGGTTATAAAGGGAAATACCAGATAGTCTTTATAACAGTGGATCCGAAAGACAGTCCGGAAGTTTTGAAAAACTATAAAACCACAAGGAACCTTGATGATTTCACATTTTTAACTGGAAAACCAGAAGATTTGAAAAAGATGTGGAAAGCATACAGAATAGAGGTTAAAGAGGAGGAGATGGTTATGGATCACGGAGGACATAAGATGAGACACAGGATGATAACTCATACTCCTGTTAGAACAATACTGATAGATAAAGAAGGAAAACAGGTTGAAGAGTGGCTTGGTATATATCTACCTGTTGAAAAAATCGTAGAAGATGTAGAAGAGATCATAAAAAAATAAGTTATCTTAGGAGTTTACCCGTCATTGGGTAAGCTCTTATTTTATCATCACTTTTCTCTTCAAATTTGTATTCTTTACATAGTTAAATTTCCAATGTATATTTATTTGTTAATAAACATATCAGAGGCAATATCTAATGATAGAGAACATTGAACAATTAAAGAGAGATTATGAGCTTGATGAAGTTGATATTGAGAGGATAGTTAAGTTAAAACCGATTATGGAAAAATATCACGATGAATTCATAGAAAGATTTTACAAATTTATATTTAAATTTCCGGAAGCTCAAAGGTATTTAAAAAATGAGGAGATAATAAATAGACATAGAGAAAAGGTAAAAGGATGGTTTTTAGATCTATTTAGCGGAAACTATGGAATTGAGTATTTTTTAAAGCTAAACAGGATTGGTCAGATTCATGTCAATATAGGGCTACCTACTCATTATGTAAATGCCAGTTTTAATTTTATCAGGAGATTTATTATTGAGAAGATAGATAGAGAAATAGAAGATAGAAAAGAGAGAAATATGTATGTAGCTTCCATAGGGAAACTACTGGATATGAATCTTGATATACTTACAATGGCTTACAGAGAAGAGGAGCTTTCAAAATATGCGGTGATGTCACCTTTAGAGAAAAAGTTATTCAGTTTTGCCAGAAAGTTTGCAGATTTCATAGATTTAGCTATACTATCTGCTTTAGTAATCGTTGCAGTTTTTGTTGTCGGTCTTTTCTTCTATGATATATACAAACTACTCTTTAATATAGTGCCTTTTGAGGAAGGGATTGTAGCAACCTTAGGTAGCCTACTGATTCTTTGGGCTGTTGGAGAGCTTATGAATGAGGAGATAAAACATTTTAAAGGAGGCGGATTTGCCCTTTACGCATTCATAGGCATAGCCCTTGCAGCCATGATAAGGAAACTACTTATAGCTTCCCTATCTCCTGCTGATGAAAAAAAAGCTCTGGAAATAGTAAGTTTTGGTGTTGTTATTCTCATCCTTGGAATAGTTTACTGGCTAATATCAAAAAAGAGAAACGAAAGCTATGGTTGATATGGTAAAATTTTTGATAAATTAAAACCTAAGAGGGTTGCAGATGAGTTTAAAGATATATAACACACTTTCCGGAAAAAAAGAGGATTTTGCACCTATAAAACCTGGAGAAGTTAAGATATACACCTGTGGAGTTACTGTTTATGATTATAACCATGTAGGACATGGAAGAAGTTTGATAGTTTTTGATGTAATAAGAAGATATCTGAGATACCTTGGATACCATGTTATATTTGTTAGAAACTTTACAGACGTAGATGACAAGATAATAAACAGAGCAAAAAATGAGTGTGTTCCTTTTTCTGTTATATCTGACAGATATATAAAGGAGTATTTTGATGATGCAGAAAAGTTTAGGATAGAGCCTGCAGATATAGAGCCAAGGGTTACAACCCATATTCCAGATATTATAAAGTTTATACAAGACCTGATAGATAAAGGTTATGCTTACGAAATAGACGGTGATGTATATTTTTCTGTAAGAAAGTTTAAGGATTACGGTAAACTGTCAAAGAGAAGCGTTGATGAGCTTTTAGTCGGTGCAAGGATAGAGCCTGGAGAAAAGAAAAAAGATCCACTTGATTTTGCTCTATGGAAAGCTTCAAAAGCTGGAGAGCCTTACTGGGATTCACCATGGGGTAAGGGAAGACCTGGCTGGCATACTGAATGCTGTGCGATGATATTTAAACATTTGGGAGAAACCATAGATATACACGGAGGAGGATTAGATTTAACATTTCCCCATCACGAAAACGAGATAGCCCAAGCAGAAGCTTTAACGGGAAAACCTTTTGCAAGATACTGGATACACAATGGACTTGTCACTGTAAATGGTCAGAAGATGTCAAAATCTCTCGGAAATTATATAATGATGAAGGAGATTTATTCAAAGTACGATCCAGATATACTTAGACTTTTAGTCCTATCTGTCCATTACAGAAGCCCACTTGACTTCTCTTGGGAAAAAATGGAAGAGACAAAAAAGGCATACGAAAGACTAAAAAATGCCATAGATGAGTATGAGATACTATCAAAACTTCCAATAGACGAAAACTTTGAAGGAGATCTATATCAACAGATACAGAAAGCACAGAGCGGATTTTACAGTGCAATGAGTGACGACTTTAATACGCCGGAGGCTTTGGCATCTTTATTTGGACTTGTAAGAGAGATGAATATTTTAAAAGACAAAGCCATAAAAAGTGGCGGTATTTCAAAGAAAGCTCTTGAGTCGTACAAAGAGGCAGCAGAATCAATACACAACCTCTGCAGAGATATATTTGGTCTGTTTGACAGCTTACAACCGTGTGTAAAAACTGAAGATATGATAGTAGAAAAGAAAGAAGAAGGGTTAAACGAAGATATAATTCAGATAATACTTGATGTGAGAGATAAAGCAAGAAAAGAAAAACAGTATGGTATAGCTGATTATATAAGAGACAAACTGCAGGAAAAAGGTATAGTCATAGAAGACACACCTGTAGGGACCAAATGGAAAAAAGCGTAGCAGAGAGTATCTTTGATTCTGTTCATAGAGCTTATGATAGATTTTTAAATTTTGCCACTTTAAAAAAGATAAACAGCTGGCAAATAGAAGTTATAAATAACACACCTTTAGGAAAGTATGTTGTAGATGTAGGAACAGGAACTGGAGAGATCTTACTAAAATTATCGGCAATAAAAAAAGATTTAAATCTGTTAGGTTTAGATATATCCTTGAATATGCTGAGAGTTGCAAAAGGAAAATTGGAAAATCAGGGGGTAAAAAATTTTTTACTTCTAAAAGCAGATGCCCTGAATATGCCGATTAAAGATAACTCTGTAGATAATATATTTTTTTCTCTTGTGTTTAGGCATCTACATGCTGACAAAATTTTGTCTGAATCAAAGAGAGTGTTAGCCAAAGATGGATATATGTCCATAGTTGAGATATCAAAACCAAACAGCAGATTTTTATACTCTCTTATGATGCTTTTTACAGATAAAATATTTAGACCTTTTGGAAGGTTTATATTTTCAAAAGAAGAGTGGGATTACTTTGTGGAGTCAATAAAAAATAGTATGACACAAAAGGAGCTTATAGAAATTTTTATGAAAAATGGATTTAAAAGCCATTACTACTCAAAGAGATTTTTCGGACTTATACATATAGCTGTATTCAAAAAGGAGGAGTAATGAATTACTTAATGGAAAACTATGGAAGATTTGATTACTATTTTGAAAAGGGAGAAGGTTGTTATCTCTTTGATAGAGATGGTAAAAAATATATTGATATGCTATCCGGAATAGCTGTAAACTGTCTTGGATACAATCATCCTAAATTAACACAGGCTATATGTCAGCAAGCTTCTAAGATAATTCATATATCAAATCTATTTAAGATAGAGCCTCAGGAAAAGGTGGCGGAGATTTTGGTTAAAAACTCTATAAAAGACGGTAAAGTTTTCTTCTGTAATAGTGGGGCGGAAGCAAACGAAGCATTAATAAAACTGGTTAGAAAGTATTTTTACGATAAAGGTGAAAACAGATATGAGATAATAACCTTTGAAGGAAGTTTTCACGGTAGAACCTTAGCAGCGTTAACAGCCACAGCCCAACCAAAATATCATAAAGGCTTTGAGCCGTTAGTTGGAGGATTTAAGTATGCAAAATTTAACGATATTGAATCTGTAAAGAAGTTAATATCTGACAAAACAGCGGCAATTTTAATAGAGATGGTTCAGGGAGAAGGTGGAGTAAATCCAGCAGATAGAGATTTCATAGATAAACTCTATTCTCTATGTCAAGAGAGAGGATTACTCTTCTGTGTAGATGAGGTTCAAACAGGTATCGGAAGAACAGGAAAACTGTTTGCTTTTCAACATTACAACATACAGCCAGACATCTTCTCCTTAGCAAAAGGCTTAGGTGGAGGTGTGCCGATAGGGGCGATAGTAGCAAAAAGTGAAGTTGCAAAATCATTTACACCTGGAACCCACGCTTCAACCTTCGGAGGAAATTACCTATCCACAGTAGCAGCAAAGGTTGTCCTGGAAGAGGTTTTGTCTGATGGATTTTTAAAAAGTGTAGAAGAAAAAGGGGAGTATTTGAGAGAGAGACTGAAAGAAACTGGATTTCTACCAAAAGGATTGGGACTTATGGTGGGAGTTGATCTGCCAGAAAGTGTATCAGCAAAAAAAGTTATGGAAGAATGTCTAAAAAGAGGTTTAATAGTAGGAACAGCCGGAAGCAATACATTAAGATTTGTTCCGCCATTGATAATATCAAAACAGGAGATAGATTTATCAGTAGATATTTTAAAAGATACTCTTAAAAGCTTGGAGTGAAATATGGAAGTTAAAACAATCTCAAAAGAAGAGTTAAAACAGCTTTACGATTTAGATAATTTTATAAATCTATCAGGAGGGAAAACAGTAGATAATGGTCAGTTAAGAAGTTTAAGGAACGCAAGGATAGAAATAGAAGCTTTATTTGAGAGATATCCAAGTTTACCCGAAGAGTTTGAAATTCCCAAAAACTGTCCTTATACTTATTATGATGTAATCAATAGAGATCTGAAAAGAGAGGGGTAAAAGTGGAGTTAACAGAAGAAAAAGTTTTAGAGTTTATCAGAAAGAGAAAACAGAATGTATTTTTTAATACCATTCTTAAAGGATTAAAATTAGAGAAAAATCAAAAGAAAGAGTTAAAAAAGTTGCTGAAAAAATTACAAAAAAAAGGAGTAATCAAATTTTATAAAGGAAAATACACTATATCAAAGGAAAAAGAAGAAGAAAAGTATATAAAAGGAAAAGTAGAAGCCCATGAAAGTGGATTTGGATTTTTGATTAGAGAAGATGGGGAACCAGATCTATTTATACCACCTCCTGAGATGGATTATCTGTTTGATGGAGATATAGTTTTAGCCCAGGAGAAGTTATACAGGGGTAAAAAGGAAGCCAAGATAGTAAAAGTAGTAGAAAGGAAATTAAAAACAGCAGTAGGAAAACTAAAAAAAGAGAAAGATAGATACTTTGTCCATCTACTTGACTTTGTTATACCTCACAAGATTTATGTAAATAAGAAGGATGCTAAAAAGTACGAGATGGAGGAGTATGTAGTCGTTGAGATTACTCAGTATCCGGCTAAAGGTGTAGAAGCGAAGGGAAAGATCATAAAATCTCTTGGAAAAGTTAAAAATACACAAACCGTAGCAGAAATTATAGCCAGAAAGTATAATTTACCACTTCAACACTCAAAAGAAGCAGTAGAAGAAGCGGAAAAACTTCCAAAAGCAGTTAAAATAACAAAAAACAGAAGAGATTTAACAAAACAGATATGTTTTACCATAGACCCGGAAAGTGCAAGAGACCATGATGATGCAGTTGCAATAGAAAGAGAAGGTGATAAATACAGGCTATTTGTCCATATAGCGGATGTTTCTCACTATGTAAAGGAAGGTTCGGCAATAGATAGAGAAGCTTTCCAGAGGGGAAATACCTACTATCTCCCAGAAAGAGCATTACACATGCTTCCTGAGAGACTTGCGGCAGACCTATGTAGTTTAAGACCATTTGAGAAAAAGTACGCATTTACCTGTGAGATGCTTATAGATAGAAAGGGAAATGTGGTTGAGTACGATATATATGAAAGTGTTATAGAAAGTAAAGCAAAACTTACCTACGATCAAGCCCTTGGAATAATACTTGGAGAGCCACAGCTTATAGAAAAGTTTCCTGACTTGGTAGAGCCACTAAAACATATGGAAGAACTTGCAAAGATACTGATGAAGGCAAAAGAAGAAAGAGGCAGTATAGACTTTGACATGCCAGAGTCAAAGATACTCTTTACAGAGACAGGAGACCCGTATGATGTTGTTCCTTATGAGAGACACCTTACCCATAGGATAATAGAAGAGTTTATGATAATAGCTAATGAGACAGTAGCAAGACATATGGAGAAAAATGGTTATCCATTTATATACCGTATCCACGAAAATCCAAAGCCGGAAAAAGTAGAATCATTTGTAGATATACTGGCAGGATTAGGTTATAAAGTAGAATATCCAAAAGGAGATATAACATCTAAGTTCATACAGAAACTTATAAACATGGCTGTTGGCACACCAGAAGAGTCATTAGTAAGGTTTTTAGCATTAAGGACGATGAAGCAGGCAAAATATTCACCGGAAAATATAGGGCATTTCGGACTTGCTTCAGAATGTTATACCCACTTTACCTCACCTATAAGAAGATATGCAGATGTATGGGTTCATAGATTACTTAAAAAAGCCATTAAGAAAAAATTTACAAAAAAGGATTTAGAGGAACTACCTAAAAAGTTGGAACTGATTTCTCAACAATGCTCATCAACAGAGAGAGTAGCAGATGACGCTGAGAGAGATGCCCTTGATATCCTAAAATTGAGAATACTTAAAGACAAAATAGGAGAAGAGTTTGATGGAATAATAACCGGAGTAATGCCATTTGGAATATTTGTTGAGATAGAGAGGTATATTATAGAAGGTCTCATTCCGGTAACATCTCTACCGAAAAATATGAAGTATGATGAAGCTAATCACTGTTTTAGATCAGATAAACTCAGATACAGACTTGGAGATAAAATTAAAGTTAAGATAGTTAATGTTGATGAAGATACTAAAAAGATAGATCTGGATTTGGTAAAATAGAGATATGTTTAGGAGAATTTTATTATTTCTATGGAGTGTGATAATGACTGTAGCTGTTGCAGAGGCTCAAGACCTGTATGTTAAAAAGTTGAAAAACGGTTATACCTTAGTAGTGAAGGAGAGAGACGATACTCAAACAGTGTCAGTCCAAGTTTGGTTTGGTATTGGGTCCATATATGAGAAAGATAACGAAAGAGGTATTTCTCACTTTTTAGAACATATGTTGTTTAACGGAACGAAATACACGGCTCCTGGAGAGATAGAGTTTGAAGTTGAGAAAAAAGGTGGGATGATAAACGCAGCAACAAGTTTCGATTACACATTTTACTATATAGAGATAGCTAATATTTTCTGGCAGGATGCCCTTAGATATCTATACTATATGACAACAGCTCCTACCCTTTCAGATAAGATGGTAGAGAAGGAAAAACCCATAGTTTTAGAAGAGTTAAACAGACATTTAGACAACCCAAAGAGTTTACTGTGGGATACATTTAACGAGTTGGCATACAAAAAATCAAACTATAAGCATCCTATAATAGGGTATAGAGAAACTTTACAGAATTTTGCGGGGGAACTTGTCAGAAATTACTTCTATACTCACTACACACCATCTGTTGCTACCATAATTGTAGTTGGAAATGTAAATAAAGAAGAAGTAGAAAAAGCCGTAGAAGAGACCTTTGGGTCAGTGAAAGGGCAGGAGTACCACCCGCCTTCCGTTCCTGTTGAAGATCCTCAAAGGGAAGTTATATCAAAAACATTGAAAAAGCCTCAGGTTACAAGAGCTTACTCTGTTATAGGTTGGCAAGCACCATCAATAAGGGATAAAAGAGCAATAGCTTTTATGATACTTGAAGATATCTTATTTGGAGGAAAAAGCTCAATAATGTATCAACAGTTAAAAGAAACAGGTATAGTACAAGGTGTCAGCGGTGGTTATATGCCACACCTTGGGACAGGGCAGTTTTTAATATATCTGACAACAGATACTAACAAAAGAGATATTGCTAAAGAAAAAGTTTTTGATATACTCAATAGATTTAGGAAAGAAGGTATTCCACAAGACCTGTTTGAAGAATCTAAAAAGAGAATTATAAACAGGGAAATTTTTGCCAGAGAAGAAGTAAGTGAAGAAGCAGAGAGAATAGGCTATGCATTAGCTGTAGCTGGAAATTTAGATTATGAGTTAAAATTTACAGAGATGGTTAAAGCTGTTAAGAAGGAAGAAGTAGAACAGATCCTTGCAAATCAACTCGGGAACGATAACTACACAGAAGTTATCTTATTACCGGAAAATTAAAAGTCCCCGTAGCTCAGCAGGATAGAGCACTAGATTCCTAATCTGGAGGTCGGCGGTTCGAATCCGCCCGGGGACATTATGTATTAAAAATTTTAGAGGTAGATTTTTAGGATATGGAGTATATAAAACAGTACCATTTGGAAACTGCTCTCATTTTTACATCCTCTTTTATAGCTCTATATATTTTCAGATTAATACTCTTTAAAGTTTTAAAGGTTTTAACAGAAAAGACAGAAAGTAAAATAGACGATGTAATACTCAATCAGGTTAAACTTCCATCTATACTGTGGATATTTATCCTTTCTCTACACCTTACTCTTGAATTCTCTGAACTTCTTGAAAAATACAAATCTTTTATAGTTAAGTTGATCTATGGAATTTTAATAATATCTATAACAATATTTATTGCAAATCTATCAAAGGCTCTTCTTAAAAAATTTATAGAAGAAAGAAATCTACCAACTGCAGGTTCAAGCTTAACATTTATAATAGTTCAAGTGATAATATACATCACTGGAATACTGCTACTGTTATCTCATCTGGGAGTGTCAATAACACCTATAATAACGACCCTTGGTATAGGTGGACTTGCAATAGGTCTTGCTTTGAAAGATACACTTTCAAATATATTCTCTGGAATATATATACTTATGGAAAAGAGGATAGATATTGGAGATTTCATAGAGTTAGATGATACCAGAAAAGGGTACATCACAGATATAAACTGGAGAACAACTGTCCTTAAAACTCTATCAAATGACCTTGTTATAGTTCCAAATGAAAAGCTAGCCCAAAGCGTTATTGTAAATAGAGCAAAACCTGTAGAGATATACAGGACAGCCATACAGATACCTGTATCTTACGAAACTGATGTTGAAAAGTTTGAGAGAGTGGTAATAGAGGAAGTGAATAGATTTATGGAAGAGGATGAAAGTATTGTAAAAGACCAACCGGTAGTTTTAAGATTTATACCTGGTTTTGGAAGTAGTTCTCTTAATTTTACTCTCTTTGTTTTTGCAAAAGATTACAACTCAAGTTTTTATGTTGAAAGTGAGTTGAGAAAGAGAATATTTAAGAGATTAAAGGATGAAGGAATAGAGATACCATATAACAAGATCGATATATACATAAAAGAGATGGCAAGATGAAAGTCATAGGACTTACAGGTGGAATAGCAACAGGAAAAAGCACTGTGGAAGAAATATTTAAAAAACTTGGTTGCTATGTTATCGATGCGGATAAAGTAGTTCACAACCTTTATAAAGATGAAATCATAAAGAAGAAAATAAAAGACCTTTTTACAGATGAAGTTTTTGATAAAGATGGAGAGATAGACAGAAAGAAGTTGGCTCAGATAGTGTTTAAAGATACATCTAAAAGGAAGGTTTTGGAAGGTTTAATACATCCACAAGTTAATAGATTCATAGAAAACTGGATAGAAGAGATATCAAAAAAAGACCCAGATGCTATAATGATAGTGTCAGTTCCACTTATGATAGAAACCGGATCTTATAGGAAGTACGACAAAATTATACTGGTTTATGCTCCCAAAGATTTACAGATAGAAAGACTGTTAAAAAAAGGTTATACAGAAGAGGAAGCTTTAAGCAGAATAGATGCACAGATGAGTATAGATGAAAAGTTAAAGTATGCAGATTATGTTATATACAACACTTCAACCTTGGAAGATTTAGAAAAAGAGGTTATAGATGTTTTTGAAAAGATTAAATCTGACTGTTAGCTTACTATCTTTGATTTTTATAATATCTTGCACAAAGACAGAGGAAAAGCCAGATATAGTTGTTGATATCCAGGTATCCAAAGAGGGATATAAGCCAGATGTTATAGAAATCCCCAGAGGAAAAGTGGTTCTATTTAGAATAAAATCTGTAGATGAAGGCGTAGGAGAAGACACAAATCAAAAATACTACGGACATTGCTTCTATATAATGCCTCCTTATGATGTTATGGTGGAAAACATAGGAAAAGGAGAAACCAAAGAAGTAAAAGTGAAGATGATATATCCAGGACATCATATATTTACTTGCCCTTACTGTTCAAATTTCTTTCCCACGAAGGGAGATATATATGTCAAGTGATCTTTTTTGAGAGAATATAGACAAAAAATCCAGCTATCGTAAAGACAGACATAGAAGCAGCTGAAAGTGGATAGTTATCATTAGTCAAATACAGTAAAGTCCCCCATATAAACAGTCCTGTGGTAGCCGCTATCCTCTCTGTTAGGGACAGAAATGACATCCTTGTAGAAACTTCCTTAGCTGAGAATTCCTCTATTATATAGACCCTTGAAACTGTCCAAAGATGAGATAAAGAAAATCCGGCAAAAAATCCAAATAAAAGAACAGTTTCAGAAGTAACGAAAGGTAGAGATAACAACAGTAAACTCCATATGAAGAATCCTATGGGAAAGATTTTAGTGGCAGAAAGTCTGTCAGATAGAAACCCCCAAAATATTCCACCTAATATGCCACCTACAGCAGACAGTCCTATAATCTTATATACAAAAATATCCTCAAATCCAAAAACTTTTTTTAAATATATCCCCATCATTGCAATTAGAGTGTTTGCAACTTCTGTAATAGATAGTATTGATAGTATGGTTAATAGAAATTTTTTGTCTTTAAAAATCTCTTTCAGAGAAACAGATGTTGAGATCTTTGGATTTTCAAGAAATACCATAGATGGGAGAGATAAGGTTAAGAATAAAAAAGCCACTACTAAGTAAACAAGGGGAATAGAAAGTTTATCTGCCAAAAATATAAGAGCAACAGCGGAGCCTATATAACCAAAGCTAACACCTATACCAGAAGTTAGCCCTCTACTCTGAAAATCAAGAAGTAAAGAATTATAAAAAACAAAACTCTGCTGATGGGATACTGCCATAAGGACAAAGATTAGCAAAGACAAAGCTGGGAAATTTGTAGTAAAAAATAGAGAAATACAAAGTAGGGTTGTTATCAAAACAAAAGTTATAAAAAACTGCTTTCTCAAAGCATATCTATCTGCTATCTTACCAAGGTGTAATGCAAATAAAAATGATACTAAAAATGCAAAACTGTACGTATAACTGTATATTTTAGGGTCAATATAATTTGTTATGTAAAGGGGAAAGAATGTGGAAAAGATTAAAGCTCCGAGTATAGTTTCCCCTGTATCAAATAGAGAGAATGACAGAGTTTTCTTCACAGCCTAACCAAACTTTTAAGATCTTCTATCTCTTCTTTTGTTAGTTCTCTATACTCACCTGTTTCCAAAGTTTCATCTAAAATTAAATTACCTATACGTACTCTCTTTAAATACAAAACCGGATGTTTAAGCTCTCCCATTATCTTCTTTACAATGTGATACTTTCCTTCAGAAACAGTAATATAGATCTCAGATTTTTCAGGAGAACTTTTTATAACTCTTACTTTAAAAGGTTTTGTAGTGTATTTATCTTTCTTTAAATATAACCCTTTTTTCTCGTATGGAGAAAAATCTATATAAGATAGATCACCTTCTACAATAGCAAAATACTCCTTCTCAATGTTCCACTTGGGATGAGCTAGACGGTGAGCAA
Source organism: Hydrogenothermaceae bacterium (assembly GCA_037478615.1). Taxonomy (GTDB): domain Bacteria; phylum Aquificota; class Aquificia; order Aquificales; family Hydrogenothermaceae; genus JAOABC01. The sequence goes on along the minus strand of JBBFMH010000009.1, from coordinate 5,327 downwards.
ACTGACCATCTGTTGTTATTATGAGAAGCCCTTCTGTATCTCTATCTAACCTACCTACAGGAAAAAGTTTTTCTACCAGTGGAAAGTCCATAAAAAAATCCAAGACAGTTGGTTCGTTCTCGTCAAATGTAGCGGTTATATAGCCTGCTGGTTTGTTTAACATAAAGTAATAGTTTTCCTGAAAAGATACATCTTCATCATCAACAGAAACTTTATCCTTTATAGGGTCTATTTTGATGGAAGGGTCTTTTATAGCTTGACTGTTAACTTTAACAAAACCTTGCCTTACAAGTCTTTGAACTTGGGATCTACTTCCAAATCCTTGATTAGAAAGAAATTTATCTAACCTAATTTTTATCTCCTTTTTAAAAGGGGGATAAACCCCCCTTTATAAAGATTACTTCACTTTCTCTTTTAGAGATTTTGCAGCAGTAAATGACACAACTTTTCTTGCTGGGATGGTGATTGGTTTTCCAGTTCTTGGGTTTCTACCTTTTCTTGCTTTTCTCTGTCTTACGTTGAAAACTCCAAGTCCTGGAATAGCAACTCTCTCACCTTTCGCAAGGGCTTCAACAACAGCTTCAATAGCAGCGTTAACTGCTCTCTCTGCTGCTGCTTTGGTGATTCCTGCCTTCTCAGCAGTTTTTGAAACGAGCTCTGACTTTGTCATAACTTCCCTCCTTAAATAGATTAGTAATCTAAAATTTACACTACTACATCGTCATTTGTCAAGAGCCTTTTTTAATTTTTAAGCTGTTTTTAAGGTCATTAAGTATTATTAAAGCTTGCAGAGGAGTTAAATTTGCTATATCCAAATCCTCTAACATTTTGATAATCTCAGTTAATTCTGAATGTTCCTCTTTCGGCAACATCTTCTCAAGAACAGTTTGGTTGAAATCCAGTTTTTCCTGTTTTTTATCACTTTCAAGTTTAGTTAGTATATGGTTAGCTCTATCTATAACACCCTCAGGCAGTCCAGCAAGTTTTGCTACATGTATACCGTAACTTTTATCTGATTTTCCTTCCAATATTTTATACAAGAATCTTATACTGTCTTTTTCCTCTACAACAGCCATAAAGTAGTTTCTAACTCCTGTTATATCTTTTTCTATCTCTGTAAGTTCATGATAATGGGTTGAAAACAGGGTTTTGGCTTTAATATCTTTGGCTATTTTTTCACAGAGAGCCCAAGCAATAGAGATACCATCATAGGTACTTGTTCCTCTTCCAACTTCATCAAGGATTATTAAACTTCTCTCTGTTGCGTTATTAAGTATGTTTGCCACTTCAAGCATCTCTACCATAAAGGTAGATAGTCCTTTTGATAGATTGTCTCCTGATCCTATCCTCGTATAGATAGCATCTGTTATGGGAATTATTCCGGAAGATGCAGGAATAAAACATCCCACATGGGCAACTAATACGATAAGTCCAACCTGTCTTATAAATGTACTTTTCCCGGACATATTTGGTCCGGTTATTATATGGATAAAGTTATCTTTATCAAATTTTACAGAGTTAGGAACAAACTCCGGATAGTTACTTGCAACTACCGGATGGACAGCTTCCTCTAAATACATATCATAACTTTCGGTTATCTCAGGTTTTCTCCAACCTTTTTCAACAGAAATCTGGGCAAGAGAAGTTATGGCGTCTAAAAAGGCCACCCACCTTGCTGTCTCTTCAATTGAGGGAGACTGTCTTATAACCTCTTCCCTGATTTTACTAAATATCTCATACTCTAAATTTTTTATCTTCTCATCTGCAGACAGAACTTTCTCCTCAAACTCCTGAAGTTCTGTAGTTATAAATCTCTCAGCATTTGATAAAGTCTGTCTTCTTCTGTAATTAGAAGGAATAAATTTCAGATTTGGTTTAGTTACCTCTATATAGTATCCCATAACTTTGTTATATCCTATTTTTAAACTGCTTATTCCTGTTCTTCTTCTCTCTTCTTCCTGATAGTTAAATATCCACTCCTGAGCTTTCTCTTTTATCCTTCTTAACTCATCAAGATAGTTATCAACACCACTTTTAATAAGTCCCCCTTCCTTAAAATGTATAGGAGGATTATCTTCAAGATGTGTTTCAAGTAATTCTATAAGACCTTTATGGTCGTTTATATTTCTGATTATCTCTACAAGTAAATGGGATTTAACCTTAGATTTTAAATCTTTAAGTTTTGAAACATTTTTTAAAGACTGTTTTAGAGATACCATATCCCGTGGAGTTAGAGTGTTAGATGTTATCCTTGATATTAATCTCTCAATATCAAATATATCCTTTAGAATATCTCTTACTTCATTTCTGAGACTATGATTTTTGTATAACTCTTCTACAGCTTCAAATCTTTTGTCTATATCTTTTTTATCTTTTAATGGATGAAGTAGGAAAAATTTTAGTTTTCTTTTTCCCATCCCGGTAAGTGTTCTGTCTATAAGAGAGAAAAGAGATGTTCCACCTTCGCTGTTTATAACTTCAAGATGTTTTATAGCATTCTGGTCTAACCTCATATATATATATCTTCCCTGTAAAGTTTAGGAGGAGATACAAATGGTAAGAAATTTTTCTGAGTTGTTTTAACATAGTTGAGAATAACAGAGGCAGACTGTAGAGCAAACTCATCTCTTTGGTCCATACCAAATGCTCTGTAATGGGATACATTGAAATGTTTTAAAAGTATATCTATTTTACTTTCTTCAAAAAACTGTTTATCAAGCTCTGTTAAAAATATACTTTTAAATTGCTGCCTTATAAAGGAAAAATCTTTTCCCTTTTCAACTACCACTTCCTTTGGTGAAAATTTGTTTAGAAAACTTATTAAACCTTCCTGACTGAATACACTACAGTAAAACTCTCCGGTAGATAGATTTATATAGGAAGTAGAGAAACTTTCTCCCTTCTTTACAATAGAAACGACCCCTGTTTTCAGTTTTTCATTATCAAAGTATGTTCCCGGAGTTATAACCCTTATAACATCCCTTCTAACTATTCCCTTTGCTTGAGATGCATCTTCAAGTTGCTCACATATTGCAACTGTATAACCCTTAGAAACAAGTTTTGCTATATAACTTTCACTTGAATGGTAAGGAATACCACACATAGGGATATCTTTATCTTTGGATATCTTTTTCTTTGTTAAAACTATGTTTAACTCTCTTGCACCCACAATAGCATCTTCATAAAACAGCTCATAAAAATCACCAAGTCTGTAAAGTAAAAGACAGTCTTTATACTGATTTTTTATAGCATTATACTGAGCTACCATAGGAGTAAGATTTTCTTCCATTAAATCCTCACATCTAAATGATGTTAAACTGTATATATGTTATCATTTTCTGGTAGATTTGCAACAAAGAGGCTTTGATGGTTAAGGTTTGGATAAATCCATTTATCCTGTTTTTGTTTGGAGTTTTAACTGTCTGGGGAAGTTATAAAAATCCTGATATCATAATAGTTGGAGAAAACCATACAGATGTATATGACCATAAAAGGCAACTTGAAGTTATAAAAGATATATCAAAAACAGAAAAAGTTATAATAGCTATGGAGATATTTCAGCAACCTTTTCAGAACTATTTAGATGAGTATATAGAGGGAAAATTATCGGAAGAACAGCTTATAGAAAAAACTGAGTATAAAAGGAGATGGGGACATAGTTTTGAGTTTTATCGTGATATACTTAGATTTGCAAAAGAAAATAAGATAAAAATAGTAGCTTTAAATATTCCAACAGAACTACTTAAGGAGATAAGAGAGAAGGGATTAGAAAACACAAAAAGTCCCTATATACCGGCGGGTAAGTTTGATTATTTACCGTCAGAAATTCAATTCATAAAGGAAGCTCTGGAAGGACATAAAGTGAAAGATGAGAAAGTTTTCTTTAATATACAAAAGGCTTGGGATATAGGAATGGCGTATAAGATAGTGAAAACAAAAAAGGAGTATCCTGACTACAAAGTCGTAGTTTTGATAGGAAAAGGCCACCAAGAGGCAGTAGCAAGATTTATTAAAATCATTGATAAGTCACTGGAAGTTATTGTATATTAGGTTATATGAATATGTTTATGGAGTTTAAAATATGAAAAAAGCTATAACAGTGTTATTACTTATCTTCGTTAATATATCTCTTGCCTTTGAAAATCTGTCTGCAAAAGATTTTTACAATTTGATAAACAAGGAGAAAGGTATCCTGATTTTAGATGTTAGAACTCCTCAGGAGTATAGAGAAGATGGACATATTCCTGGGTCTGTATTGATTCCGATTCAGATCTTACCTCAGTATATAAAGGAGCTTGATAAATTCAGAGATAAGAAGATACTCGTTTATTGTAGAAGTGGAAACAGGAGCGTAGTAGCTTCAAAATTCTTGGAACAAAACGGCTTTAAGTATGTATATAATCTTAAAGGTGGCATAATAGAGTGGAAAAAATTCAACCTTCCAATTGAGTATAGGTAATACTTAAACTCTAACAAAAATCTTAGATATATCTTCTAAAAATTTTTTTCTTTCTGAAGTT
>JBBFMH010000009.1:0-797 GCA_037478615.1 Hydrogenothermaceae bacterium | reverse complement strand
TAATTTTTCTGTACTCAGATTGTTTCTCAAAATTCTCTCTGTAATTAGTAAAGCAATCTTTTATTTTCTCTATTATAAATGGTATTTTATCTGGTCTATCATCAAATTTAAACTCTCTCGGTATAGGCACATCTTTACTATTACCTGCACTTCCTCTTTTTCCAGTGATCACACAACAGCCCAAAATAGCAGCTTCTCTTGGTATCCTATCTTTACCAGGATGGTTTCCAAAATCAATATAAACTTTAGCTTTCTTTAAGAGATCTATCACTTCCTGCCGTGACATATTAATAATAGGCACAAATTCTATCCCTTCTGCTTGCTCTATTAATAGTTTAGTAAATTCAAATCCTTTTTTTGGATTAAACGCAACTATATCCTTCTTTATAGAGTAATCTACATATTCCATCAAAAACTGCTGATTTATATAATCAGATAAATAGAAAACTTTTTTTCTATCTATCCCATTCAGAATTAGATGTTTATATGCATAAAAAGATTGAGCTAAGTGTAAGTTTGCACTTTTTACAAGAGGATCAATAGTTATAAGACCTACATTTACAAATTTTCCAAATTTTTTGATTATTTCACTTATTAAATTTTTTCTAGAAGAGTAATAATTATCCACACTTAACCACCATATAACTTTTCTTATCTGCTGATATTGATTTATTATCTGCATCTGTGAAATTACTTCAGGAACTATAAGAATGTTTTCCTTTTTATCTTCAGCGGAAAATACGTAAGGAACTTCGTAAGATTTATACTCTTCATGAACAGGATCTTCACAGTAAGGA
>JBBFMH010000008.1:0-21702 GCA_037478615.1 Hydrogenothermaceae bacterium | reverse complement strand
ATATACCGACGTATCCTCTATTTTCAAATTTTGATATTCCTTCCCAAAGGTCAAACTGATTCATCCTCCTATCTATCCGGATACAGTAAGTTTGAGGATTCCCCCTAACATAAAAGGCTAACTCTGATGATATGTGGTATGAATCTGAAAATATAAAGTATTTTGTTGTATTTAGGTTTTTAATCTCTCCGTAGATAACTTCTCCCATTTCCTTCCATCCTACCAATCTTTTCGTTGGGTCTTTTTTGGGAGGAAGTATATGTGTTAAACTGACTTTATCCAATATAGGTGTATAAAAAAGTGTTATCACTCCTAATGTGGATAAAAACATAGGGATAATGGCTTTTTTCAGGTGATATTTATATATGTAGTGAGCTGTTAGTATATACAGAGAAATATATGCAAAGGCAGGCCAGTTAGCTTCTACATTCTTTCTAAGAGAGATGATCATAAATAGAAAGAAGATTAAAACTCCGTTTAAAGAGAGGTATATAACTTTTTCATCTCTATCTTTAAAAGATCTGTATATACCATACACTATAAATGGAAAGAGAAATGGAGAATTTATACCTATCTGACCTAATATATAGTCTCCCAAATGTTTTAGATTTAATCCGGAGTTTCCAGTAGCTCCTGCAAGTTTTCCAACATGTTTAAAGCTTACAAAATCATTTACTATATTCCAGTAGATTATAGGCAGTGTAAATAAGCCGGCTATGAATATGGATATGTATAACCACTTTTCTTTAAATATCTCTCTTTTAAATAAAAGAAGGTAGATTAAAGCAGGGATGATAAATAAAACTGCGGAGAACTTTGAGTAAAAAGCTAAACCTCCAAAAATTCCGGTTAGTATCCAGTCTTTAGATTTACCACTATTTACAGCTTTATAAAAAAACCATATAAGTAGCAGATAAAAAAATCCTAAAGGTGTGTCTGTAAGAAATATTATGGATGCTATCTCATAGGTAGGTATAAAGTATATAAAGACTGAACTGAAAAATGCCAATCTTTCATCTTTAAACAGATATTTTGTAAATAGATATATGGCAACTGCGGTTAGAAAACCAAAGATTATTGCGTTTATCCTTACACCTATCTCCGTATCTCCTAAAATGGATGTAGAGATAAAATTTAGGTAGGCTATCAAAGGTGGTTTTGAGTAGTAAGATATATCTAAATGTTTAGACCATAACCAGTATTGAGCTTCTTCCGTTGAAAGGTCTATATCTCTGTATAGGACATATAAGACTCTTAAAACAGCTGCTACTGTGTGAAATAGAAGGACTTTTTTAAACATTTAAAATATAGCCCAACCTTTTGGTATAAAAATCTCACTGTATTTTCTAATGGCAAATCTATCTGTCATTCCGGCAACATAGTCAACCGCTGCTTGGACTGGCTCGTATTTTCCCCAGAGTTTAATATATGTTTCATAGTTTGGTATCTCGTAAGGATTTTGAGCGTAGTACTCAAATAGTGCTTTAACTATGCCTTTAGCTTTGTCTACTTCTTTTGTTACAACCGGAGAGTAGTATACCTTTTCATACATAAAATCTCTCAAGCGGTATAGAGCTTCATAAACCTGTGAATCCATTAATATGTGGCTGTAATTGGCTTTTATAGTCTCTTCTACTGTGCTGATTACCAATGTGGTTATTCTATCGGACTTTGTTTTCCCAAGGATATTTATAACATCCTGTGGAATATCTGACTCCTTTATTATTCCGGCTCTTATGGCATCCTCAAGGTCATGGTTTATATAAGCTATCTTGTCCGATATCCTTACTATCTCTCCTTCCAATGTTTTCGGCATTCCACTTTCTGTTATTAACGGAGATTTTCCTTTACTGTGTTTTGATATTCCGTCTTTTACTTCCTGTGTTAGGTTTAGTCCTTTTCCGTTGTTCTCTAACTTCTCTACAACTCTTAAACTGTGCCTTGCGTGATGGTAGCTACCGTTTTCTTTTAATATAAACTCTCCGGCGTGTCCAAAAGGTGTGTGTCCTAAATCGTGTCCCAAAGCTATGGCTTCTGTTAGATCTTCGTTTAGTCTTAATGATCTTGCTATCGTCCTTGCTATCTGAGAAACTTCAAGGGTATGGGTTAACCTTGTTCTGTAATGGTCTGCTTCCGGAGATAGGAACACCTGAGTTTTATGTTTCAGTCTTCTAAATGCTTTACTGTGTATTATCCTGTCTCTATCTCTCTGAAATTTTGTTCTTAAAGGACACTCTTCCTCCGGAGTGTCCCTCTTAGCTTCTCTACTTTTTGAAGCTCTCTGATGAAGTGTCTTATACTCTAAATCTTCTAAATGTTCTCTTATCATATTAAGTTATACTTTATAAGAAGCTCAGCTATCTGAACTGCATTTGTTGCAGCACCTTTTCTAAGGTTATCTCCAACTATCCACATAGATAATCCGTTTTCAAATCCAGCATCTTTTCTTATTCTTCCCACGAAGACATCATCTTTTCCTGCAACTTCTATAGGTACCGGATAGACATTGTTGATAGGATCATCTTCTACTATCACTCCCGGAGCTTTTGAAAGTATCTCTCTTGCTTCCTCTACTGTTATTGGTTCTTCTGTCTCTATGGTTACTACTTCACTGTGTCCTACGAAAACCGGAACTCTTACACAGGTAGGAGACACTTTCATATCCGGCTCGTGCATAATCTTTCTTGTCTCATTTATCATCTTCATCTCTTCCTTTGTGTATCCGTTTGGCTCAAAGTTATCTATTCTTGGAATAACATTGAAAGCTATATGGTGAGGTAGAGCCTGAGGATAGTAGTACTTTCCTTCAAAGAATGCCTTTGTTTCGTTTTCTAAATCTTGTATTGCTGTGGCACCAGCTCCAGAAACTGCCTGATAAGTTGCTACGATTATCCTTTTTATTTTCTTTACTTTATGTATAGGATAGAGTGCTACGACCATCTGTATGGTTGAACAGTTTGGGTTTGCTATTATGCCTTTATGCCATTTAACATCTTCTGGATTTACTTCAGGGACAACCAAAGGAACATCTGGGTCCATCCTAAAAGCTGAGCTGTTATCTATAACAACAGCCCCTTTAGATACTGCAACAGGAGCCCATTTTTTACTTCTATCACCTCCGGCGGAAAATAGAGCAATATCTACACCTTCAAAGGATTTTTCAGATACAGCTTCTACTTTATACTTAACACCGCAGTACTCTACTTCTTTTCCCGCTGATCTCTCAGATGCCAAAAACTTTATCTCATTTATGGGGAAATTTCTCTCCTCCAAAACTTTTATCATAGTTTGACCTACTGCTCCGGTTGCTCCCAGTATGGCAACATTGTAACTTTTCATAAATGCCTCCTTTTTGAAAAATGTTATAAAATATTTTATCCCATATTTGATAAACTTTTATGAGGTTTTTATGAAAAAATTACTGAAAAATCCGGTTTTTATCACCGTTTTACTTACTTCACTTATGGGATTACCTTTTGTTGCTCTTATGTTTGATAAATTTTTACTTAAATTAGAGAATCCTATACTGTTTATGGCTGAGATGAGCATAATAACCTTAGGTATAACTTCTGTGGTTATAATTTTATACTTCATATTTAAGTAGGAGGAAGAGATGAAAAAATTTTTGATAGGAGTTTTATCTATAGCCACGCTTTCTTCATGTGCATCAGAGGATAAGATAGTCAGTTTACAGAGAGAGCTCATCTCTCTGAGAGAAGAGGTTAATCAGCTAAAGTCTGATAATCAGACAAACAAAAGTAGTATTGAAGATCTAAATAGGAGAGTTGATAAATTATCAAAAGCTGTGTCTGAAAATAGTGTAGAGATAGAAAAGTTGAAGGTTTCAAAACCTTCTGCTTCTGTTCCACCACCTCCACCACCTCCACCTCCGCCTCAACAACTTCCCAGAGAAAGTAAAGAGCAGGTATCCGTCCCTTCTGACGAGAAAGGCTTATACCAGTATGCTCTTGATCTATACTACAAGGGAAATTACGAAGAAGCTAGAAAATATTTTGTTGAGTTTTTAAAGAAGTATCCGGACTCTGATTTATATGGAAATGCTGTATTCTGGGCAGGACAGACTTTTTACGCAGAGAGAAAGTTCAACGATGCCATAGAGATATTCAAAGCTCTAATATCTAAGTGTGATGAAGGAAAGATAAAAAAGTGTGTAAAGTATCCAGATGCTATGTTGAAGATAGGATTTGGTTATATAGAACTTGGGGATGTTGAGAAAGGTAAGGAGTATCTTAATGATTTAGTTAAAAGATATCCGGACTCTGATCCAGCACAACTTGCAAAGAAAAAGCTGGAGGTATTAAGGTAGTTGGAAAATCTATACAAGATACCACAACATGTTGCTTTCATAATGGATGGTAATGGAAGATGGGCAAAAAGAAGAGGGTTAAGTAGGGTAGAGGGACACAGACAGGGGGTAGAAACCGTAGAGAGAGTTATAAGGTTCAGTAAAAAAGTGGGGATAAGATATCTCACACTTTTTGCCTTTTCTACGGAGAACTGGCAGAGACCAAAAGAAGAGGTTAATGCTATATTCTCCCTTCTAATTGAGTATATAAATACAAAAATTCCTTTTCTGAAGGATAACGATGTTAAGCTACTCTTTAGTGGAAGAAGAGAGGATCTGTCGGAAGATGTTTTAACAGCTATTAGGAAAGGAGAGGAAGAAACGAAAGAGGGAAAGAGTTTGACTGTTGTAGTAACGTTAAATTACAGTGGTAGAGCTGAGATAGTCGATGCTGTAAATAGGATAGTTAATGAAGGTAAGAAATTTATAACAGAGGAAGATTTTAGAAACTATCTTTATATTCCGAACGTTCCAGATCCAGATTTGGTGATAAGGACAAGCGGAGAAGAGAGAATATCAAACTTCCTACTCTGGCAGATAGCTTACTCTGAACTTTACTTTACAGATGTGTTGTGGCCTGATTTTTCTGAGGAGGATTTTCTGAAGGCTCTGTATGAGTATCAGAGCAGAGAGAGAAGATTTGGAAGAGTTTTAGATGAATGATCTTTTAAAGAGATTTGTTTCTGCTTTAGTGTTAGCTGTTTTTGTTATATCTTCTATTATTTATCTTCCAGTTGATATGTTGAAGGTAGGGGTATCTTTAATCTCCGTTTTGGCTGTTTATGAACTTACCGGACTTTTAGAAGATAGATTTAAAGAGATTAAAAATCCTATTACACTTATAGTGGCATTTTTATCATCTCTATCTGTTCTTTTTGTTGATATATGGCTATCTATCTTTATTATAACCTTATACAGTTTTTACATAGGTCATAGATTTTGGAATCTATCCTATACAGTAAACTCAGTATTTATACTTTTCTACGGAGTTTTTTTTGTCTCTTCTATGGGTATCATTTTACAGATTGATAAATACCTAATTTTCTTGCTGTTTGCAGTTGTGTGGGTTGGGGATACTGTTGCTTATTTTGTAGGTAAAACTTTAGGAAAACATAAAATGGCTCCTAAACTCTCTCCGAAAAAAACTTGGGAGGGAGCTGTTGGTAGTTTCTTTGGGTCTGTTGTTGCCGGATCCATATTTATATATTACTTTCACTACAACTATCTATATTTAATTCCTGTAATACTATCAGCATTTTTACTTCAAGTTGGAGACCTTTTTGAAAGTTTTATAAAGAGGCAGGTCAATAAAAAAGATGCCTCTAATCTTATCCCCGGACACGGTGGAATCTTAGACAGGATAGATTCTCTTATATTTGCCAGTGTGATTTTTGTGGTATGGGAGAAAGTTTTTTCTAAACTGGTTTAACAAAAGATAGGTCTATTGTTTTTTCTCCGAATTTCTCAAATATTATCACTGCTCTCGTTTTAGAGATGGATTTTATAACTCCTTTTCCGAATACTTCATGTCTTACAAGCTGTCCTACTTTAAAATCAGATGGATCCGAAGGTTTAGAGGTTATAGCCATCTTTTTCTTAGGTTCTTGTAAAAACTCTTTTATCTCTTTTAAGAATCTTGAAGGTTTTGTTTCAACAGGTTTATTTGAAAAACTGTGTCTTGTCTTTGAAAGAGTTAGATAAAGTTCTTCCTTTGCTCTTGTTATGGCAACATAGAAAAGTCTTCTCTCCTCTTCCATCTGAGATACATCTTCAAAGGCTCTCCCACTTGGAAATATACCGTCTTCCAATCCGGCAACGAAGACAGTCCTAAATTCAAGTCCCTTTGCAGCATGAACTGTCATTATTTTTACACTGTTTTTATTATCTATGGTGTCTTGGGCTTGAGTTAGAGAGCTTTCCTCTAAGAATTCGTATACTGTTTTTCCTGATTTTACAGCTTCATCAATTGCAGATATAAGCTCATTTACGTTCTGTAATCTATCTTCCCAATCTTTCTCATACTCTTTCTGTAGATAACTTTCGTAATCTATCTCTTTTATAAGATTTCTTATCGTTAATACAGGGTCTAACTCTATGTTGTATTTAATATCATCTATCAACTCAATATATTTCTGAGCCGAATGTTTCGCTTTAGATGACAGAGCTTTTAAAGAGTCATTTAGAGCCTGTATCCAGTCGTTTTTAAAGTTTAATTTTATCGTTTCTAACCCTTTCTCTCCTATACCTCTTGCTGGAGTTGTTATACTTCTCTCAAAAGATGCAAAATCTTTCGGGTTTATGGCAACTTTTATGTAAGAGAGTATATCTTTAACCTCTGCCCTTTCGTAGAATCTTAACCCTCCTACTATCTGGTAAGGTATTGAGTATCTCATCATAGCTTCTTCAAGGTTCCTTGTTAAAAAAGACATCCTTACGAGTATTGCAAAGTCTGAATAAGGTTGATTAGCTTCCTTTATAGTCCTTGCTATGAAGTTTGCTTCTTCTTTATCTGTTGAAAGTATCTTTAACTTTATATCCTCTCCTTCATCTTTGTCTGTCCAGAGCTGTAAAACTTTTGATCTCCATCTACCTGATGATTTTGATATAACAGCATTCGCACAGTCAAGTATCTTTTTTGTGCTTCTGTAATTTCTCTCAAGTTTTATAATCTTTGTGTTTGGAAAATCTTTTTCAAACTCCAATATATTTTCGGGAGTTGCTCCTCTCCATGTGTATATACACTGAGCTGGGTCTCCAACAACGGTCAAGTTATCTCTTCCGCCAACTAAAAGTTTTAGTAATGTGTGCTGAATTTTGTTTGTATCTTGATACTCATCTACAAGTATGTAGTCAAACTTATTTTGCCATCTATCTAAAACTTCCTGATTTCTTTTAAAGAGTTTAACTGTTTTTGTAATTAAATCATCAAAATCAAGAGCATTGGCATTTTTTAGTTCTTCTTCGTATCTATGGTATATTGATTTTATATGTGGATTTGTTAAACTGTAAAAATCTATGATCTCCTCCGAATCACTTTCCTGTTTTGCTTTTGAGATTATATCTTTGATCTTATCTGGTTTGAAACTCTCTTCACTTAAATTCAGGTCCTTAATAACCTTTTTTATAACCTTTTTACTATCCTCTTCATCGTATATCACAAACTTTCTATCTAATCCTATGTTTTCTGCTTCTATTCTGAGTATCCTTGCACATAGACTATGGAATGTCATTATCCAGTTCGGCTTTTCACCTAAGGCATGTTCTACCCTTTCCTTCATCTCATTTGCTGCTTTGTTTGTAAATGTGATGGCAAGTATTCTGTTTATATTTATATCAAAATGTTTTACAAGATACATGATTTTATGGGTTATTACTTTCGTTTTTCCGGATCCTGCTCCAGCTAACACTAAAAGAGGAGTGCCAAAGTGAAGGACTGCTTCTCTTTGCCTCTCGTTTAATCCTTCAAGGATATCATCTAACAAACCCTGTTCCTCTCTTTACCTAAGGAAAAAGCTTTTATATTGAGATATATCTCGTTTATAAGTTTATTTCTTGCTTCTATACTTGTCCAAGCTATGTGAGGTGTAATTAGCAATCTCTCTCTGTTTTTTATCTTCAGTAGAGGGTTATCCGGGTTTATAGGCTCCCTCTCAAGGACATCTAAACCGGCTGCTCTTATAAGACCTTCGTCTAAGGCTTTTGCAAGGTCTGACTCATTTACTATTGACCCTCTCCCCAGATTAAGAAGTATAGCATCTTTTTTCATAAGTTTTATTCTGTCGTATGTGATCAAGTTTTTTGTGTTTTCTGTAAGAGGTGCATGTATTGAGATAATATCGGATATAGACAGAAGCTCTTCAAAGCTCTTTCTTTCAAACTCAGGGTCTATGTTTTTTCCAGAGGTTGAGTAGTATATAACTTTACAACCAAAAGCTTTTGCAATCTTCCCGACTGCTCTTCCTATTGTCCCAAGTCCTATTATTCCCCAAACTTTACCGTTTATTTCATAGAAAGGTTTATCAAGGTTTGTGAAGATAGGACTTTTAGAGTAATCTCCCGATTTAACATATTCATCGTAGTATCTCAAATTTTGAAGAAGGTAAAAGAGCATTGCAAAGGTGTGCTGAACTACACTGTTTGTTGAGTATCCGGCAACATTTGTTACAGCTACTCCTTTCTGTTTTGCATAGTTTATATCTATGTTGTTATATCCGGTTGCAGCGACACATATTAGTTTTAAATCTGGAGCACTGTCCATAACTTCTTTATCTATCACAACTTTATTTGTGATAACTATATTTTTATCCTTTACTCTATCTATAGTCTCTTCTCTGGAAGTTGTGGGATGTATCTCTAAGTATCCAAAATCTCTGAAGATGTTTAGATTAACATCATCTCCCAGAGTTTTTGCATCTAAAATTGCTATCTTCACGGTATCTTCCTTATATAAACAATGAACTTACGGAGCTTTCTATATTTATCCTCTTTATAGCTTCACCTATTAACTCTGCAATTGATAGGACTGTCAGTTTATCAAACTCTTTACCTTCAAGAGGTATGGTATTTGTAGTTATAACTTCTTCTATAACAGAGTTTTTAAGCCTCTCTATTGCAGGACCAGAGAAAACTGGGTGAGTACAGGCTGCTATAACTGATTTTGCACCCTTTTCTTTTAACATCTGTGCTGCTGCAACTATCGTTCCGGCTGTGTCTATAATATCGTCTATTATCACGGCATTTTTTCCTTCTATATTACCTATCACATCAAGGGTTTCAACTACATTTGGGGCTGGTCTTTTTTTGTATATGATTGCAAGATTTCCACCGAGTTTGTTCTGTAAAAGTCTTGCCCTCTCTACTCCACCGGCATCCGGAGATACTATTACAAGGTCTTCTATGTTTTTAGATTTTAGATACTCATATATAACTGGCAATGCGTATAAGTTATCTACCGGACAGTTAAAGAATCCCTGTATCTGGGCAGAGTGTAGATCAACTGTTAAAACTCTGTCTGCTCCGGCTGTCTGTATTATATCTGCAAGTAGTTTTGCACTTATGGGAACTCTTGGTTTATCTTTTCTATCCTGCCTTGCGTATGCGAAGTATGGTATAACAGCTGTTATTCTGTGGGTAGAAGACCTTTTAAGAGCATCTAACAGAAGTAAAAGCTCCATTATACTGTCATTTACGGGATAAGTTAGACTCTGTATAACGAAAACATCCGCTCCCCGTACATTCTCGTTTATCTGAACTCTTATCTCTCCATCACTGAATCTTGTGACTAACGTGTCAACGAGGGAAGTTTCAAGGTAATTTGCTATCTCTTTTGAGAGATTTTTATTGGCGTTTCCGGTAATGAGTTTGAGAACTTTACTCAACAAGAGCCTCCACTTTTTGAAGATTTTTGTTTTGAGCTGGGGAGGGAGGACTCGAACCTCCGACACTCGGTTCCAAAGACCGATGTTCTGCCAACTGAACTACTCCCCAGTGTTTATGTAAGCTTGGTTTCTATCAATTTCCAATCTCTAACTTTACAGGCTACCTTCACTTTTTCGGAAGGCTTGCCAAAACAGTAGACACTACTACCACTTCCAGATATGAAGGCTTTATAACCTTTCTCTTCTAAAAACCTTACAACCTCATCTATCTGAGGGTACTCTCTCCTTGCAATCTCACCCAAACTGTTTTGGGCTACCTCAAGGAGTTTATTTAAACCGTATTCCTTTTGTAGGTTAAATATTATATTCAACTGGTCTTTCTCTGTCAATAGGTCTTGAGTCACTTTTGAGTATATCAGTTTTGTATGGGAGTGGACATTTGGATATACTATGAACAGATCTTCACTGTATTTTCTGTCAAAATGGGTAATTTTATCACCTATACCTTCTACCAATGCAAACCCACCTTTTAAGAAAAAAGGAACATCTGCGCCTACTTTTGCACTTAACTTTATTAAATCCTCTTCAGAGAGAGGATTACCGAAGTATTCGTTTAAAAACTTAATCACAGTGGCCGCATTTGAACTGCCACCACCAAGCCCACTTCCAAGGGGGATATTTTTTTCTATGAGTATCTCAAAGTCCTCGTAAAAGCCAGTGAAGTTTTCGAACTCTACAACTGCCTTATAGACTATATTTTTTTCATCTTCAAGTGCTGGGTCGTGTAGAGATGTCTTTACAGTTAATCTTGATGAAGGTTTTATGTATATAACATCGTAGAAATCTACCGTGTGAAAGAAACTGAATATATTGTGGTATCCATCAGGTCTTTTCTCGGTGATCCATAATCCTATGTTTATCTTTGCCGGAGATTTTATTACCTTCATCTTGCCATCGTACATCTATTTTTTCCACTGTTTTTTGACACATACAACATTTTATCTGCCTCTTCTATATCAAGATAAGGATTATCAAAGTTCTTAACCTCTGATAAACCACAACTTACGGTTATCTTTAAATGCTCATTTGAAAAAATCGTCTCTTCTACTTTCTTTCTTATCTTCTCTCCAACTTTAAAAGCATTTTCTATAGATGTGTGGGGAAGAAGTATTAAAAACTCCTCACCTCCGAATCTAAAGAGATAATCTGTCTTCCTAATAGATTTCTTGATAACTCTCGAAAACTCATTTAAGACTTCATCTCCTACCAGATGTCCATATGTGTCATTTATTTTTTTAAAATTATCTATATCAACCATCAGGATTGATAGAGGAAAACCATACCTCTGGGCTCTCTTTACTTCCTGGGGAAAAATTAAATTAAAAGCATTTTTGTTATAACTTTCTGTAAGGTTGTCTATAAAACTTGCATTCTGGGTAATATCTATCTGTAACTCATTTAAGAGATACATAAGTTTTAAAGATGTATTTTCTAACTCTTTGAGTAAAAGATATTTATGAGATGCGTTTATCGAATTTCTGTTTAGAATTACAAAATTTATGTATTCATGAAAATCTGAGTGTATCTTCAAAATATCCTTGTATGCCGGTATTTCTTTTAATGTTTCTATTTCTTCAAGTATTTTTACAAACTGACATTCAGAAGCTTTTTTTATTTTAATATCTTCTGTGTCATCAAATATATATCTTATAACTTTATTCTTTGTGTTTATATGTTCTGCCTTCGCTTTTTGAAACTTTTCGACCACTGTTAGCTTAATTGAAGGATGAAACCGAAACTCTAACTTGTTAATCTTCCTCTCTGTATCTAAAGATAGTAATGTATAAGGTCTTAAAACCGCAAGTATGTCAGTCTCAATTCTTGCAATTATTTGAGTTGGTGCTTTAAGTAAAGATTTTACTTTGTTATACAGGTTAAGTATAATCATATCGGGAATGTCATTTACAAGCAGTTTTTTACCTGCTATATGTATTTTTCTTACTAACTTTTCATCAGGATATTGAGGAAGGATTTGATCTACATATACATCTACAAATTTAAGAATAGTTTTTTTCTGTTTTTCTGTTAAAAGCTGAAATTCTACTTCACTGCTTATCAACTTTTTAATGTTTCCTTTTATATCTTTTAAGCTTTTTGAGAAGATTTTTACAGTTTCTTTATACTCCTCCTCATTTATTTTATCTCTAAAATTTTTGTATAGATTGGTAGCCATCTTTTTCACCTTAACCCCTCAATAATAAAAATCATATTTTATCATATTTTTATAAAATCAACATAGCATCTCCATAACTAAAGAATCTGTATCTTTCCTTTACAGCTTCAGTATAAGCTTTAAGTATAAAATCCTTAGATGCAAAGGCTGAGACTAATAATATAAGTGTTGATTTAGGTAGATGGAAATTTGTTATTAGTTTATCTACAATTTTAAATTGGTACGGTGGGTATATAAATATGTCTGTAAATCCTTCCTTTATACCCGTTTTTGCAAAGCTTTCAAGAGTCCTGACGACTGTTGTTCCTACGGCTATAACTGATTTTCCAGACTGTTTTGTTTTCTGTATAACTTCTATAACTTCATCAGGAATCGTGTAAAACTCCTCATGCATTTTATGTTCTGTTATATCCTCAGTTTGAATAGGTTTAAATGTTCCAAGTCCTACATGTAACGTTATAAACGCTATATTAACTCCCTTTTCCTTTAATCTCTCTATCAGGTTTTCTGTAAAGTGGAGTCCGGCTGTTGGTGATGCTACAGATCCTTCCTCTTTTGCAAAAACCGTCTGGTATAGCTGTTTATCTCTATCTTCATCCTCTCTGTCTATGTATGGGGGAAGTGGTATATGTCCGTATCTCTCTAAATCCTGACTTATATTGTTAGAGTGAAGTTTTACAACAGCTTTCTCATCTTCTCTGTCTAAAAACTCAACTACAAATTCCGGAGAAATTATTATATTTTGTCCCTTCTTCAACCTTCTGACATTTTTTATTAAGGCATACCAGATGTTGTCCTCTATCTGTCTTATAAGGAATACTTCAATCTTTGCTCTTCCACCCTCTTTAACCCCTATAAGTCTTGCCGGTATAACTTTTGAGTTGTTAAACACTATAAGATCTCCTTCTGACAGATAATCTGGCAGATCTCTGAATATCCTATGTTCTATTTTCTCCGTTTTCCTGTCTAAAACCATCAATCTACAACTGTCCCTTGGCTCAACTGGATACTTTGCTATAAGTTCCTTAGGAAGATAATAATCAAACTCTTCTAATCTCATTTAGACAACCTCGCTATTATAGTTAGTATGATCGTAAGGATAACACTTATCAGTATGGATGTTGTCAGTGGAAAGTAGAATGTAAAGTTGTCTCTCTTTATCACCACATCTCCCGGCAGCTTTCCCAAATTGAAAGGTAATTTCTCAAAAAGCAAAAGCAATATACCCAAAATAACTATAATAACACCTATAAAAATTAAACTTTTCCCAAAGCTTTCAAACAACCTATAACCTCCGGTTTAGATTTTAAGGCGATAATTTATTTCCGGTGTTAAAAAATTTCAATAAATCCAACATATATGATAAGATACCACAGTTTAAATATAAAACGTTGTTATAAAGTGATTGCATATTTTCAAATTTTGAGTTATCTTAATTTTACAATTTTCACGGAGGAAGGATATGGCTACAGGCTACTTTGGATTAACGATATTCTTCGTTCTTGCTTTTGTTATAGGTGCTGCTCTTTTGATTCTAAACAAGTTATTGGCACCTAAAGCTCCGGATCCTTACAAAGAGTATCCTTATGAGTGTGGAGTTCCTCTCTACGACAAAACCACATGGACAACAATAGATCAGAAATATTACCTTTTGGGACTTCTGTTGGTCCTATTTGACCTTGAATCAGCGTTTGTATTCCCTTGGGCTATCATATTCAAAGAAGTAGCTCAGGTGGTCCCTGGATTTATATTTACAGAGATGTTTCTATTCTTATTTATCCTTATTTTAGGATATCTATATGCTTGGAAAAAAGGAGCGTTAAGATGGCAGTAAAAACAAACAGTGGAATAATACTAACAACAGTAGAAGAAGTTTTAAGCTGGGGAAGGAGAAACTCACTGTGGCCTGTTTCCGTTGGTCTTGCATGCTGTGCTATAGAGATGATGCATACTGCCGCATCAAGATTTGATACAGACAGGCTTGGGATAATATTCAGAGGTTCTCCGAGACAGTCTGATGTCCTCATAGTAGCTGGGACAGTTGTTAACAAGGTCGCTCCTATGCTTAAACTTATCTACGACCAGATGCCGGAACCTAAATGGGTTATATCTATGGGTGGATGTGCCTCTGCTGGTGGTCCATTCCCAACTTACTCAACTTTACAAGGTGTAGATAGAATAATACCTGTAGATGTTTATATACCAGGTTGTCCTCCGACTCCTCAGGCTCTACTTTGGGGTATAATGCAACTTCAGAAAAAGATAAAGGAAAAGCAAGAAGGAAAGCAGCTTAAAGAGATTCCTATAAGAGTACCTACGGAATCAAAACCTATTCAAAAGTAGTATGTCTATCTGGATAGAAAAGCAGAAGGTTGAGGAGTTAAAAAAACTCTTCCCTTCTGTAGAAGTTTATGAATACAGAGATGTGGTGTGGGTGGAGGTAGATACCCAGTATATCAAAAGCTTTTTAAAGTTCCTTAAAGAAGACCCGAACTACTCTTTCAAAATGTTTATAGATTTTACCGTTGTTGATCATCCTTTACATAATCCAAGATTTCAAGCTGTATATATTCTCTACTCTCCGGATTTCAATAAAAGAGTGATAGTGAAAAGCTGGATAAACGGTGAAACCCACCCGACAGCTACAGATCTTTGGAAAGGTGCTAAATGGGCGGAGAGAGAAGCTTATGATATGTTCGGTATAAGATTTGAAGGACACTATAACCTCGTTCGGATGTTTTTATGGGAAACATACCCTTACTTTCCTTTAAGAAAGGATTTTCCAAAGGAGGGTATAAAAGAGGTTTATCTACCTTCCCTGAATGAAGGTGACAACATACCAAGTCATGACTATAATCCCTACCATACTGTAGTTCCTACATTAGAAGACCTTGAGATAACAGAGAAGAAAAGAATAAATAAACAGAACCAGATTGTTTTAAACTGGGGACCTTTACATCCTGGAACCCACGGGACAATATGGTTTCTCTTTGACATGGAAGGAGAAACTATAAAAAATTGCGATATCATCTTAGGACAGCTTCACCGTGGAATAGAAAAACTTGCAGAAGACCTCACATATACGCAGATAATACCATATACAGATAGGATGGATTACATATCCGCTATCTGTTCCAATGTGGCTTACGTTAATGCAGTTGAAAAAATTCTCAATGTAGAACCTCCAGAAAAAGCAAAATGGATAAGAACCATGATGGCTGAACTTCAAAGGATAAACAGCCATCTTCTCTGGCTTGGAACAACAGCGTTAGATCTCGGTGCTTTAACTATGTTCTTATATACATTCAGAGAAAGAGAAAAGTTGATGGACATTATAGAAGGTATAGCTGGTATAAGACTTAACTCTTCTTTTATGAGGATCGGAGGGGTTAGGTATGACCTTCCCGAAGGTGCGATAGATGTGATAGAACATTTTATAAAAGATTTTCCTTCCCGTATAAAAGATTACGAGGACCTACTTACCAAAAATAGAATATGGATAAAGAGAAATAGAGATGTTGGCATAGTTGCAAAAGAAGATGTTTATCAGTATGGACTTACAGGTGTTATGGCAAGATCTGCCGGAGTTCCTTACGATATAAGGTATATACAGCCTACCGATGCCTACGGTGAGGTTGATTTTGAAATACCACTTGGGACTGTCGGTGATGCCTACGACAGGTATCTGGTTAGAATGGAAGAGATGAAACAGAGTTTAAATATTGTTCGTCAGTGTGTAGATAAACTTAAGACTATGGAAAATGATAAACATATAGCAACGGAGAACCCATACGTTTTACCTACATTACAGGAAACATTCACATCCATAGAGGCAATGGTTAAAGACTTTAACTTAAGGATATACGGAGAACAGGCTCCAATTGGTGAAGTTTATCTATCCGGTGAAAACCCCAGGGGAGAGTTAGGATTCTATATAGTTAGTAAAGGTGAAGGTAAGCCCTACAGGTTGAGAATAAGATCAGGAGCTTTTTACAACTTACAAGCTTTCCCTGAGCTTATAAGAGGTAGAACAGTTGCTGATGCTGTAGCACTACTTGGTAGCATAGATCCAGTTGTTGGTGAGACTGATAGATAAATAGTTTTTAATTTTCAATTAAATAGATGGCTTTTAACTGATTGCAAATAAAACAGTGTTTAATTTTAGAGCTCTTTATGTTATCATTTTTTTAATAAAACATTAAGAGGTTGCAGATGGAGATTTTAGGAACTGTTATAGGAGTTGTAGTTAAGTCTCTCATATTCATAGTTGGAATGTTTTTAGCAGCTGCATATCTAACTCTTATAGAGAGAAAATTTGCCGGCCATGTCCAACAGAGACCAGGACCGCTACACGTAGGTTTCCATGGTTTACTGCAACCGATAGCTGATGCTCTTAAAGTCTTAACAAAGGAAGATATCGTTCCCGCAAATGTAGATAGAGTGCTATTCTATCTTGCATCTTTACTTGCATTTGTCCCAGCAATAATGATCCTTGCAGTTGTTCCTTTTGGTGAACCTTTTACATTATTCGGAATAGAGATAAAGCCTTACATAACTGATTTACATATCGGTTTAATACTTGCCCTTGCCTTTGGTAGTATAAGTATATACGGTGTTATATTCGCTGGATGGGCTTCAAACAGTAAATATCCTATGATAGGTGGTCTTAGAAAAGCAGCTGTCTTGATTGGATACGAAGTTGCACTTGGTTTTGCTATGGTTGGGCCTCTCATGATGGCAGGTTCTTTCTCTTTAAGGGAGATTGTAGCTGCTCAGGAAGGTTTCTTCGGAGCTTTTATATGGTATCAACCTATAGCTTTTATAGTTATACTCTTTGCGATATTGGCAGAAACTGGAAGAACTCCTTTTGACGTTCAGGAAGCTGAAGCTGAGCTTGTCTCCGGTTATAACACCGAGTACTCTGGAATGAAGTTTGGACTTTTCCCGTTGGCAGAGTGGTATATAGGTACCTTTGTTTTGAGTGCTATAGCTGTTATACTGTTTTTCGGTGGCTGGAAAGGTCCAGAGATATTTGGATTCTTATCTCCGTTTATATGGTTCTTCCTTAAAGTGGCTATGATGTTTATGTTCTTCCTCTGGGTCCACTGGACACTTCCAAGGTACAGAGTGGATCAGATTACAGAGATAGCTTGGAAAGTGATGTTACCTTTATCTCTACTTAATATATTTATAACCGCAATAATAATTTTGGTTAAAGGTTAGTATGGTTAAATTGAAGTTTTTAGAGAGACCAAACTTAAATTTATGGGAGAAAGTTTTTTTCTTAGATTTCATAAATGGTCTTAAAGTTACATTTAAAAATCTTCTGAGAAAGACCATTACAACTAAATACCCGTATGAGAAGCTAACACCACCTAAGAGATTTAGGGGGGTCCATGCTCACAGGGTAAAAGATGGGCAGGAGCCACCATCTTTTGCTGTTTTAGGTAAGTTTATGGAGATAAACTACGATGAAAGTAGGTGTGTAGCCTGTTATATGTGTCAGCAAGCTTGTCCTATGCCAACACTGTTTAAAATAGAGGCTGTTCAGCTTCCTAACGGTAAAAAGAAGGTTACAAAGTTTGAGATGAATTTACTTAACTGTCTATACTGTGGGTTATGTGTAGATGCATGTCCTGTTGATTGTCTCATAATGACTGACATCTATGAATCTGCAAGTTATGAGAGAAAAAAATGTGTGATCCATATGGAAGACATGAGTGATAGAGGAAGAGATTTTGACAGAAGGAGAAAACAGGAGAAAGATAGAATCTGGATAGATGATGAAGAAAGAACTAAACTTTGGGGGCAGATTAGATGGACTTAGGTGTAGTGGCTTTTTGGATTTTATCTGCTATAGCTGTTGTATCAGCATTCGGTGTTGTGTTTTTTAAGAATATAATTTACGCTGTTCTTTCCTTGATTTCTGCACTGATAGCCATCTCAGGACTGTTTTTTAATCTTGGGGCAGAACTTGTAGGAGCTTTACAGATTCTCATCTATGCTGTTGCAATAGTTGTTTTCTATGTTCTTGTAATATCTACTGTGCCGGAGTATAAAGGTGAAGCCGTAGATCCAAAATACGCTCTGCTGTCTGCACCTTTTGGGTTTATGCTCTTTATGGAGCTTGCTTTCGTTAGTGTTTACGGTCTTTGGAAGTCCGGGACAGGGATTTTTACACCTCAGGTAGTTCAAGAGGTGTCAAATGCAAAAGCTGTTGCAACGATGTTATTCACTAAATATCTGTTCCCATTTGAAGTAGCTTCTCTTATCCTACTGGTAGCGATGATAGGTGCTATTGTCCTTGGGAAAAAAGATATAGTAGAAGATTAGGAGGTAATCAATGGTTCCTTACGAGTATTATCTTGTTTTAAGTGGACTACTGATGGTACTTGGATTTATAGGTGTTATAGTTAGAAAAAATATAATAGCCCTACTTATCTCTACTGAGCTTATGCTTAACTCTGTAAATATTGCCTTCGTTGCTTTTGATATGAAACTACATGATGTAGCTGGACAGGTCTTCGTATTTTTTATACTGACCATAGCTGCTGCCGAGGCTGCTATAGGGTTGGGACTTATAATGGCTATATACAGAATGAAGAAAGATGTTGATGTAACAAAAATAGCAGAGTTAAAGGGGTAAGAGATGGAGTATTTATGGATTATACCTTTCTCACCGTTAATTGCATTTGTCATTATAGGACTGTTTGGCTATAAGTTTCTAAGGGAACCTCTTGCAGGGATAGTTGCGGTTGTTGGAGTGGCCATATCTGCCATTGCTTCCGTTATAGGTTTTATAGATGTTGCAAAAACTGGTAACTACTACAATTTGAAGCTTTTTAACTGGATGACCGTAGGAGACTACAACATTGCGGTCAGTATCTTATGGGATCCTCTCTCTGCATTGATGACCTGTGTTGTAACGTGTGTATCTACCTTTATTTTCATATTTGCAACCGGGTATATGAAAGGTGATGAATCTTATCCAAGATTCTTCGCATACCTCTCTCTCTTCGTATTTATGATGCTTATGCTTACTCTATCTGATAACTTGGTTCAGCTTTTCTTCGGATGGGAAGGTGTTGGACTTGCTTCCTATCTGTTAATCGGATTTTGGCACTATAAAAAATCTGCTGCAAATGCGGCTATGGAAGCTTTTGTGGTGAATAGGGTTGGAGACTGGCTCTTCTTACTTGGAATACTACTTGCCTTCGTAACTTTTGGAACGTTAGATTACTTGGAGATATTTAATAAAATTCCAGAAGTATCCGTTGGTATTATTACCGCTATAGCTCTGTTGCTATTTGGTGGAGCTGTTGGTAAATCGGCCCAGATACCATTACATATATGGCTTCCTAATGCTATGGAAGGTCCTACTCCGGTTTCTGCTCTTATACACGCCGCTACGATGGTTGCAGCAGGTGTATATATGGTTGCAAGGGTTATGCCGGTGTTTGCTGCTTCCGAAGTTGCCCTTGATACTGTTCTTTTTGTGGGAACGATGTCTGCATTTATAGCTGCTACTATGGGACTTGTTCAGAATGATATAAAGAGAATTATTGCATACTCTACACTCTCTCAGCTTGGTTATATGTTTGCAGCAGAAGGTTTAGGACTGTTTAGTGAAGGTATGTTCCACTTAACATCCCACGCTGTATTTAAAGCTTTACTATTCTTAGGGTCTGGTAGTGTTTTAATTGCTCTACATCACCTTTTAGACGTTCAGAAGATGGGTCAGATTGGAAGAGCTATGCCTATTACAATGGGAACATTCTTAATAGGTTCTCTTGCATTAGCAGGTATTCCTCCGTTTGTAGGTTTCTTTAGTAAAGACCCTATTATAGAGGGAGCTTTTGAGATAAACACTTTTGCATTTATGCTCCTCTGGGCAGGTGCATTTTTGACTGCCTTTTACATATTCAGACTTTTCTTCCTAACGTTCTTCAGTACCGACAGGTTAGATCATCACACAAGGGAGCATGTCCATGAATCTCCACCAAATATGACTATTCCACTTATAGTTCTTGCAACTGCTACGGTAGTGTTGGGATTTTTCAGAGAGTTCTTTATAAACTTCTTAAAACCTTCCTTAGATCCACACAGTATGAAGTTTCTATCCGAGGAAACAAAGTCAATAGTATGGGAAGGGTTGGCAAGGTCTCACCATGTTGAGATAGATGCCGACGCATTTCATTTCTTAGGACATTCATTAACTTCTTTCTTAGGTGTAGTCTTACTTGGTACTGCTTTGGCTGGTATATTCACAGCCTATGTTATCTACCAACTCAGGAAAGTTGATCCAGTTAAAATTGGAGAGATGTTCCAACCTATCTATAAACTTTTCTACAACAGGTGGTATTTTGATCATATTTACTATGCTATATTTGTTTATGGATACTATAAGTTTTCAAAACTTTTATGGTTTGTAGGTGATAAGATGGTCATTGATGGAGTTGTTGATGGTTCTGCCAAGGCTTCTATATTCAGTGGTGATATTTTCAGGAAGACACAGCTTGGTAGGATTAGCGGATATGTTCTTCAGATGCTGATAGGCACAGCTATATTTTTAGCTCTATTCTTGATTATAAGGTAAGAGGAGGTAGATTATGACACCTGAGTTTGTACCTGCTGGATTTCCGATACTTTCGGTTTCAATAATCATACCTGTTATAGCAGCTGCAGTTGTTTTTGCCTTAAATGAGAAAATGGCAAAACCGATAAGTATTATCACTTCAGCGATAGTCCTTGCAATATCTTCTTACCTTCTTTTAGTTTATGATCCTTCAGGATATAAAATACAGTTTTATGAAAAGTATCAATGGATACCTCAGTTTGGTATTTCGTATGAGGTTGGTGTAGATGCTCTATCTTTAACAATGGTGTGGCTTACTGCTCTTGCCTTCTTTGTCTCTTTTGTGTGGAGTACAAACATAGAGAAAAGAATTAAAGAGTATTTTGTATCTTTCCTTATACTTGAAGCTGCCTGTATTGGTGTATTTGTGGCTTGGGACTTGGTTGCCTTCTATGTTTTCTGGGAAGTTATGCTCATACCTATGTTCCTTATAATAGGTATCTGGGGATACGCAGAGAGACTCTATGCTGCAACTAAGTTCTTTATATATACATTCTTCGGTTCTCTCTTTCTTCTTATCGGTGTTATAGGAATGTATATATACAACTTTTACTCTAACGGTGTTCTGTCTACAAGTTATTTTGACCTTCTCAATGTTAAACTTCCCCATAACCTTGAGCTTATATTTTTCTTACTTCTTGCTCTTGGATTTGCTGTAAAGGTTCCTATGTGGCCATTCCATACATGGCTTCCAGCCGCACACGTTCAAGCTCCAACTGCTGGATCCGTTATACTTGCCGCTGTCTTACTTAAAATGGGGACCTATGGATTTGTAAGATTTAACCTTCCGTGGTTTCCAGAGGCATCAAAATACTTTATGCCTGTGATGTTTGCTCTTGGTGTTATAGCTATAATATACACAGCAATGATGGCTATAGCTCAGACTCATATCAAGAGGCTTATAGCTTACTCATCTGTTTCTCACATGGGTTTTGTTACAATTGGAACATTCGCACTAAATCAGGAAGGGGTAAATGGAGCCATCATAACAATGATATCTCACGGACTTACATCAGGAGCTCTCTTCCTTGCTGCAGGTTTTATATACGAGAGATTACACAGTTATGAGATGAAAGACCTCGGTGGTATG
>JBBFMH010000007.1:0-24308 GCA_037478615.1 Hydrogenothermaceae bacterium | reverse complement strand
GGGATTTGCAGTCCCCTGCCTTACCACTTGGCTACCCCGCCAAAAGGTAGGAATATATATTAACACAATTTAGTAAATTATGCAAAATTTGGCAACATACCCAATATATCTAAATCTCAAAAATTACTCCACACTGACCAAGGGAGATACCACCATCGTTTGGTGGGACATTTCTATGGGTGTAGAGTTTTATCTTTTCTTTTGGAGATCTATTTATTATAAGTTGTGTTAGAATTTTATTTTGGAATACACCACCGGAAATACCAACAGGCAACTGGTAGTTGTTGGCCACTTTAAATATAATCTCAACCAGTGTATTAATAAATCTTGAAACAGCTAAGTTTATATTCTCTCTATCTTTTATTACACCTTCAAAAATTTCTCTCCAATCAATAATACTACCTTTTATTGAGAAAGGATAGAAATCTTTGATAGAGTTATCGTAAAATCTTTCCATAATCATTCCTGACTGTCCTTCAAATGAGAGAATCTGTCTTATATCCAAGATAGATGCTACCGCGTCAAATAGCCTTCCTACGGAGGAAGATAGAGGTGTATTTATACTCTGACTGTAAGCCTTATTTAAATTTTCTAACTCTCTCTCAGAAAAAGCTTTTAAAGTGGGAACATCTAAAGACAAAATCTTCTCTTTGTACATATCTATGAGTATTGACAGTGCTACTCTTCTTGGTTCCTTTACTGCTTTTTCTCCACCAAGAAGTTTAAAGTAATCAAAATGTAAAACCCTCTCAAAAAAGTTATAGTTAGTTATTAAAAACTCCCCACCCCAAAGATTTCCATCAATACCGTATCCTGTTCCATCCCAGCATATAGATAGTATATCTCTATTCTCTAAAAGATTGTCAATCATAACAGAAAGTCCGTGAGCGTAATGGTGTTGTAATTTTATATGTTCTATGTTATGTTTTTCGGAGAGATCTTTCGCCCATTTTGTTGAGTAATATCTGGGATGAAGATCGGATATGACCACTTCTGGAAAAAAGTCGTAGAGTTTAAAAAATGTGTATATTATCTCTTCAAAGCTCTGCTGAGAGGAAACTGTCTCAAGGTCTCCGATATGTTGAGAGAGAAAAATTTTGTCCTCTAAACCTATCCCTATAACAACCTTCTGATGTCCTCCTACTGTAAGAACCTTCTTTTTAAGTTTATACGGTAGTTTTAAAGTTAAAGGTGCATACCCTCTACTTCGTCTGATGAAAAATCTCTTATCTTCTATAAAGAATATAACAGAGTCATCAACCCTATTCCTTATGTCCCTATTATGGATAAGTATGTAATCTGTAAAGTAGGACAACTTTTCAAAAGCCTCTTCATTGTCTTTTACAATTGGCTCATCAGATAGATTTGCAGAGGTCATAACAAGAGGCTTATCTATTAGATTGAGAAGAATATGATGAATGGGAGAGTATGGTAAAAATACGCCTATTCTGTCAATATCTGGAGCTACATACTTTGATAGGTCTGTTCCTTCTTTTCTTTTAACTAAAACTATTGGTCTCTCTGAAGATAGTACACCTATCTCCTCATATAACGTTAAATCTGCATACTTCTTTATACTGTCTATATCCTTAAACATTACAGCAAAAGGTTTTTCTAATCTTTTCTTTCTATCTCTTAATGTTTTTACAGCATCATCATTTGTAGCATCACACACAAGATGAAAACCACCAATCCCTTTTACTGCCACAATTTTTCCTTCCAGTATAACTTTTTTAATGTAGTTTAAACTATGGAATCCTCCTGAGATATACTCTCTGTCTTTTGTATATAGGAAAATCTGGGGACCACAGACACTACACCCATTAGGTTGAGCATGGAATCTTCTGTTTGTAGGGTCGTTATACTCTTTCTCACAGTTAGGACACATTTTAAAAGTTTTCATCGTAGTATTTCCTCTGTCGTACGGCAGAGCTTCTATAATTGAGAATCTTGGACCACAGTTTGTGCAGGTGATAAATGGATAGAGATATCTTCTATTATTTTTGTCAAAAAGTTCTTTCAAACATTCATCACATACAGATATATCTGGAAGTATAAAAGCCTCTTTTTCACCTTTTTCATCACTATGAATAATTTGAAAATCTTCAAAATTTTTTAAGTTATCAGAAAACTCCACTTCCTGCGAAAATATGTTAGATAGTAGTGGTTTTTCTAAATTTATCCGTATTATAAAATCTCTTAAACTTTCTTCTCCCCCTTCTGCCTCTATGTAGACACCTTTTCCATCATTTAAAACATAACCCTTTATACCAAGTTTATTCGCAAGGTTATAGACAAAAGGTCTAAAACCTACTCCCTGAACAGCTCCGGATAATCTGATGATAACCCTTCTGTTAGGCAAAGATACCTCCAAAAACCAGGTTCTCTTTCCCTATAGGTAAAGTTTCATTTGTGTATATGTTAAATCTCCTTAAATGTTTCAATAATCTTCCGTAAAGGACAAGATTTGAAAAAAGATCTCCTGTAATTATAACCTTATCTGTGCCAAATTTTGAAGAAATTGTATTAACCTGTCTCTCTATAAACTCTGAAAAGCTTTCCAGCAGTGAAAAGGAAATTATTTCGTCTGTATCTCCGGCTATCCTATAAGACATCAAACTTGCAAGAGCCTTTTGCCAGTCTATATAGAAAGACCCGTTCTCTTCCTTTAAATCAAAATCAACTATCAAACCTCTGGATACTTTAAAATCCATAGCATAACTTTCTACTATATCAGAAGGTGAACTTTCTATTTTTACTTGGAGTATATCCATAATAACTTCTAAAATATCCTTAAATTTATAAGAGATTTCATATTCAAGATTTAAATCTTCAGGTTGTATGTTGAATTTTGATATGTAATTATCAACCAACTTACTGTATCTTTCGTTGCTTTTTAAATCCATAAGTACGGACCAAACTGTTTGTTTTTTATTTTTAAATTTTTTCAAAGGATTTACCCTCAGTAAGGGTATCAACTCTTCTAATTTTTTAATCCCTATGATAGATTCGTTTATACTAGATAAATAAATGAATACAGCTTTTTCTGAAAAGAGATTTTTTTCAGCAATCACTGAGTTAACAGCGAGCTCGTATGGTTGGTATACAGATATATCTTTTTCTTGTAAATTTAAATCTTTATTCAGTAGTCTTATTTTATCTTCTCTATCTATTAGATACTCTCCATTTCCTATATGTATTACTCCCAAATTATTTTTAAAAGCAATAAAATCTACTTTTCTTTCTACTTTTAAGAGCATTGGAAATATACCTTTCTCACCCTCTAAAACTAATTTTTTACCTTGGACGATTGCTACCTTTAGATCTCTTTGTGGATTCTCCACTTTTAAGTCAAAATCAAACCTCAAATTTTCATTAAATCCATATTCTTCGGAATCTCTCATAAATAGATAATCTATACCATACTCTTTTGAAAATTTTGATAACCCGACAAATACTGGATCATCAGGAAGCTTTCCAAACACAAAATTTAAAGGCAGATTCTCTTTATTTTTAAATTCTTCTTTGACAGATAGTTTTACAAGTGGTTTCTCTATTGATGCTAAAAGTTTAAACTCCTTTTGTGATATATGGACAATATCATCTATAATTTCCGGGTTAAGAAACAAAAGGTAAGAGGAAGGGCTGTAAGTATTGGACAAATTTTTATAGCCATTAGATGTCTTTATTACCACCTCTTTGTTTTCTGATAAATATTTTAAAAGAATGTGGTACATTTTCTCTATCATCTGACTATTTAAAGCTATAAACTCCTTGTACTCTGGTGTATACAATGAAGCAGGAATAAAGCAGTTATAACAGGATGTTAATGGATATTTATATCTTCTACTGTTTTCATCATTATATTCACTTTCACAATCCTGACATCTTGTAAAATACCTAAATATCGTATTCTCTCTTTCAAAAGGATAAAAAAATAAATAACTGTACTGACTTCCACAGTATTTACAAGATATAAACGGATAGAGATATCTTCTACTACCTTGGTTTAACAGTTCTTCCACACATGCCGGGCATAGCCCATAATTTACAGGTAAAATATTTAAAATTTCATTCTTTATAGAAAAAACATCAAACCTTCCAGAGTTATCTATAATTTCTACTTTTGCTTCTTCCATAAAAATTGAAAGAGGAAGGTCCCTGCCAAGTTTATCTATAAAATTTTTAATTTTATCTTCTTTTTCCTGTGCCATTATTACAATAGTATCATCTACCCTTTCAACATAGCCTCTAACATCTGTGTATTTAGCTATATATCTTATTAATGGTAAAAAAATATCGTTAAAGTTTTTAAAAGGAATGTTAATTTTGATGGTAATCTCCCAGTCCATTAGTATCTCCTCATGTCGTTGTATGATCCAATAAAATCTAAAACTATTTCATGGAGAGGAATATCGCTTATTTTTTCAGATTTTATTCCCAGATTACTCAGTTCGTTAATTATCTGTTGAACAACAAAAAGGAAACTTTTTTCAACCTCTTCAGTTAAACCTATCTGAGAGCTATTTATATCTTTTGGAACTATGCCTATGACTACTGTTTTTGCACATTTTCCAGAAAGTGCTGCAAGGTCTATCATCTGTAATATCTCAACTTCGTGGGCTGTTTGATGATAGCTACTTATTCCAGCTAACTTTTCTCCCTCTACTCTGTAAACTGCACCGGGTTTATCTTTAACAGATATTGTATCTACGAGAATAACATAGTCGTAATCTTGAAAATACTCTATCAGTTTAAATCCACCTGTTCCGCCATCAATTAAATCTATCGTTGGATAAAATCTGTAGTTTCTTTCTAAATATTTAACTGCAAATACTCCAAAACCTTCATCTTTAAAAAGCACATTCCCAGCACCTAAAACAGCTATCTTCATACTTTCACCTTTTTTAATAGGGATGCAGGGAGCTGCAGGAAGCGGTTTTACTGGAAATTTACCCTGCATCCCACTAGTATTATTTAACTTTCTTAAATTTATAACCACCAAAAACTATGGCTATATCACCTTCCTTCCAGAAAATAGTTCTCCACACTTGATAGTATATATGGAATACCACCCATGAGAGTATAATCCACATTGTAAAGTGATGCCACCATCTAACGCCGGCTTGTCCTCCTAATAGCCATCCAACCCAATCTGTTGCTATATGTAGAAGAGCTGGCCACCACTTACCT
Source organism: Hydrogenothermaceae bacterium (assembly GCA_037478615.1). Lineage (GTDB taxonomy): Bacteria > Aquificota > Aquificia > Aquificales > Hydrogenothermaceae > JAOABC01. The sequence continues at coordinate 19,115 of JBBFMH010000007.1, read as the reverse complement.
ATTGAAGAAAGCCCACTTTCAAGTCCTTGTACATAAAGATAAAATCCAGTAAAAAGCATCCAAACAAGGAGTAAATGGAGAATAGTAAACCACACCACATTAAAACTATCAGAATGGGAGCTGTCAAAATTTTTTCTCCTGTTTAATGTTAAGAGATTAAGAAGTACTTCCTTAAACTCTATTAAATTCTCTCTGTTAGGAATAAGTTTCTTAATGGGTTTATCAAATGTACTTCTAAAATATAGATATGCTACAGCTACAGATACTATGTCAAGTAGTAAGGCTGCAATAAAATGGAAGAACCTGTTGTATGCCATTACATATTTATGAACAGCAGGTTCTGCTATTAATGCTTGATAGTAAGGATTGGCTATATACAGACCTGTGATAACTGCTATCAATATGGAAAAAGCATTTATCCAGTGAAATATTCTCATTGTCCTTGTCATTCTTGGAACTTTTTCATACATGGCAAATACCTCCGGATACTGGATCTAATCTAAATTCACCAAGGTCTCTACCTTTTGTATCAACTATATGGACAGCACATGCTATACAAGGGTCAAATGAATGTATGGTTCTTAATATCTCAAGAGGTTGATCTGGGTCCGCTACCACAGTGTTACTTACTAAAGATGCTTCATAAGCTCCCATCCTACCTTTATAATCACGGGGTCCTGCATTCCAAGTAGAAGGAACAACTGCTTGATAGTTTGCCACTTTTCCATCAACTATCCGTATCCAATGTCCGAGAGCTCCTCTTGGTGCTTCAGATAATCCGTAACCTTTTAACTCTTTTCCTTCTGTAAGCTCTTCATAGTTAAATTTTGTCCAAGTAGATAAATCTCCTTTTGCTACATTAGAAGCAAGATCATCTATCCACTCTATCATCATATCAGATACGAGCCATGTTTCTATCGCTCTTGCAGCTGTTCTTCCTAAGGTTGAGAATAGGGCAGATACAGGTAATCCGGCAGCTTTTAAAGCTTTATCTACATAACTTTTTATTCTTTCATCTCCCGAAGCATATCCAACGATCATCCTTGCAAGAGGTCCAACTTCAACTCTAATGTCATCATATATAGGAGATTTTATCCAAGAATATTTCTCTTTAGTCTTTAAAAGTCCATTCTCATCAAATCCCGTGTATTCAGGATTTGTTTGACCGTCAAATGGATGGAGAGGTCTCTCTGCTCCTTCGTATTTATACCAACTGTGAGTTACGTCCTCTGTAACTTTTGATTGGTCAAAAGGATAAACTTTGGTTAAATCTTTGTTAACAACTATACCCGGAGAAAAGAGTAACTTTGCTTTATAATGGGGATTATCATCGAGAGGAAAATCTCCATAAACTAAATAATTTCCAAGACCAGATCCTAATCCGCTTAAACCTTCATCTTTATAGGCCTCCGCTGCCATCAGTATATCAGGAATATAAGCTCTTAATATAAAATCCCTTGATTTTAAAAGTAGTTCTTTAAACAGAGCTGCTCTTGCTGGATTTTTTATATCTTGAACACAAGTCACACCACCTACTACTATAGATTGAGGATGTGGATTTTTACCTCCGTATATAGCCATCATCTGAGCCATCCATCTCTGAGCTTCAAGAGCATCAAGGTAGTGAGATGTTGCTACAAGGTTCTGCTCTGGGCTAAACTTGTATGATTTATTTCCCCAGTATGCGTTAGCAAATGGTCCAAGTCTTCCAGATTCGACAAATTTTTTAAGTCTCTCTTGAACAGCTTTTAGATGAGTTGGAGAGGTGTTCCAAGGGTTATCAGAGTAATTTTCTGCCACTTTTGAAGCTTTATAAGGGTCTGCTTTTAATGCAGAAACTATATCTACCCAATCAAGAGCATGTAAATGGTAAAAATGAACTACATGGTCATGGATGTATAGAGAACCTTCTATCAAGTTTCTAACTAATCTTGCATTCTTTGGAGGTGTTATTCCAAGAGCATGCTCTACAGCTTTTATACTAGTCCAGTAATGAACACCTGTACAGACACCACATATTCTCATAGCAATTAGTCCACAATCTCTTGCATCTCTTCCTTTTAAGATAAGCTCAATGCCCCTCCACATCGTAGAAGAACTATAAGCATCTACTATTCTATTGTTTTCGTCTATTACAACTTCTATCCTAAGGTGTCCCTCTATCCTTGTAATTGGATCTACTACTATATGTTTTGCCATATCACTCCTCCTTATTTAGATTTTCTTTTCTACCAGCTATTGCACTGGAAATTGCATGAATACCTATACCTATTGCTGTAGCTGTAAGTATAGTTAAACCAACTTCATCAACCGTAGATTCTACTCCTTTTAAAGCTGGAGGTCTTATGTTGCTTGCTGCAAGAGGTCTCTCCGTTGCATATTTATCCCAAAAGTCAGGTTCGGAACAACCTATGCAACCTCTTCCAACTCCTATAGGCCAGTTTGTACCATCGTTATATCTGACTATTGAACAGTTATTGAATGTGAAAGGTCCTTTACAACCCATTTTGTAAAGACAGAAATTATTTTTAGCTCCTTCATCTCCCCACTCTTCAACAAATTCACCAGCATCAAAATGGGCTCTTCTCTCACAGTTATCGTGGATTCTGTAACCAAAAGCAAATTTAGGTCTTTTAAGTGAATCAAGCTCCGGAAGAGTTCCAGTAAGAATATAATGCATAATTACGCCGACGATATTAACAGGGTTTGCAGGGCAAGCAGGTATGTTTATGACAGGTACACCTTCAACTACATCCATAACTCCTACGGCTCCGGTTGGATTAGGATATGCTGCTGGAATACCACCAAAGGATGCACATGCACCTACTGCTATAACTGCCTTTGCATCTTTTGCCAATCTTTTAACCCTCTGAACTCCTGTTTCTGGATGTCTTCCGGTTGTAAATGCATACTCCATCTTTACAGGTATGGAACCTTCCACAAAGAGTAAATACTGTCCTTTGTATCTGCTTACCGCATCTTCAAGACATTTTTCTGCTTGATCTCCGGCAGCTGCCATTAATGTCTCTTGATACTCTATTGAAAGGTAATCTAATATTAATTCATCTACCGTAGGTGCAGAAGATCTTATCAAAGCCTCCGTATTTCCATCACAGTCTTGTATATTTATCCAGATAACAGGTATCCTATTCATAATTTCTGCTGCTTGAGCAACCAACGGTTCAAAAGATGAAGGTAACATAAGGGTAGCTGTCATCATAGATACCCACTTAAAAAAGTCTCTTCTTGATATGTCCCAATTTGATATATACTCTTCAAATTTAAGGTCGTTTTCTCTTACAGGTTTTTGAGATTTCAGCCAATTAAGCCTTTCCTCCGCTTTCTTATATAAATTTCTGTAATACTCTTCACCTTTATTTGTATCTATTAAATTTGTTGGTTTTGTAAACATCTCTCTTAGATAATCTCTTCTAAAAAAATCCATGATTTAACCTCCCAATTTGTTTTTTAAGGATTATTCGGGAATTCATTCTGAAAACTCTTTTGGAGGAGATCTCTCTCTTACGCAGATACATTCCTTTATTACCACTTTAATCTCTCTATGAATTATTATTCATTCATAATATTAACTTACAAAAATTTTTTTGTCAAGTTTTTTAAACTTCTATCTCTAAACTTTTCAAAAACATGTCCCTACCTTTGATTACATAAAAGTCTAAACTCTGGCAGAAAGGACACAGAAAATCATAATTTTCAACGATAAATTGCTTATTACAGCTTTTACATAAACACATAACCTCTTGTATCTCTACTACAAACTCTGCATTGTGAGCTACGGTATTTTCTTTGAAAGTGTTAAAGGCAACTTCCAAAAGGTGGGGTTCTACTCCGGACATCTTACCTATCTCTACAACAACTTTTGAAACAGCTTTTCCGTTATTTTCTTTAACATTTTTTTCTATAAGTTCAAGTAAACTTTGAACAATTGAGAATTCGTGCATATCAACATATCCTTGGAAGAAGTTCTCCGGACGGAAACTCCATAACTCTCCCTGTTCCGTATGGAGACTTTAAGATAACAATCGGCTTACCCTTAGATATAACCTTACCTATAAGAGTGGCATCTTTACCTTTTTGATGGTTTTTCAACACAGTAAGAAGCTTTTCTACATCTTTGTTATCAACACAGAAAACTATCTTTCCCTCATTTGCTAGTGAATAAGGCTCAAATCCTAAAAGCTCACATAAACCCTGAACTTCCGGTTTTACAGGTATCTTATCTTCCTCAATTTCTATCTCTACATTTGAAGATAAAGCCCACTCATTCAAAACGGCAGATAATCCACCTCTTGTTGGATCTCTCATCGCTCTTATTTTTATATTATGTTTTATAACTTCTTCTACCATATCCCAGAGAGATTCACAATCAGACTCAATATCACTCTCCATTTCTATTCCTTCTCTCTGTGCCATTACACAGGCACCATGATCACCAACTGTTCCGGATATAACTATACAATCCCCCTCTTCTAAATTCTGTGCCGATATTCCATCATAAATCACCTTTCCTATTCCAGAACTGTTTATAAATATACCATCAACAGATCCTTTTGGCACTATCTTTGTATCTCCGGTTACTATCTGAACATCTGATTTTTTAGCTTCTTTAGCCATCGACTCAACAATCTTCTCCAAATCTTTCAAAGGAAAACCCTCTTCTATGATGAATGAACAGCTCAAATATAGGGGTTTTGCTCCCATAACCGCAAGATCGTTAACTGTTCCGGCAATGGCAAGTTTTCCAATATCTCCGCCTTTGAAAAAAAGAGGGGAAACGGTGAATGAATCTGTTGTGAAAGCGATCTTTGAGTTTATCTCTAAAACGGCAGAATCCTCCATTTTGTCAAGTATAGGATTTGAAAAATGTTTAAGAAACAACTCTTTTATAAGTTTTTGAGTTTCTTTTCCTCCACCACCGTGAGATAAGAGTATCTCTCTCATAAACCACACCTCATAGAGTTAACTCTAATTTTCCATACTTATAGTAAGCTGCACAGGCTCCTTCCGATGAAACCATACAGGCACCAAGCGGATTTTCCGGACTACAGGTTTTTGCAAAAACCTTGCAGTCATAAGGTTTAGCTGTACCTTTAAGTATATCTCCACAGATACATAACTTATGATCATCTATCTGTTTTGAAGGTAGTATATCCTTGAATATAACTTCAGCATCAAGATATGAAAACTCTTCTTTTAATTTAAGTCCTGAATATGGTATATCTCCTATACCTCTCCATCTGAAACTTTCTCTTGTAGTGAAATATTTATCTATCAACTGCTGAGCTTTTACATTTCCATTAAAGTTTACAGCCCTACTATACTGTATTTCTACCTCTCTTCTTCCCTCCTTAAACTGTCTAACAATTCTTAAAACACTCTCCATAACATCAACCGGTTCAAAGCCTGATACTACAACAGGTGTTCCATAACTTTTTACAATATCATCGTATATCTTTGCTCCGGTTATAACAGATACATGGGAAGGACCTATAAAAGCGTCTATATTCGCCTCTTTACTATCCATTATAGCTTTTATTGGAGGTGGCACAAGAACGTGGTTTATATGGAAAAAGAGATTTTTTATGTCTTCTTTAATTGTAAATTCTATCACAGAGGCAGTCATAGGAGTAGTTGTCTCAAATCCAATAGCAAAGTATATAACATTTTTCTGAGGATTTTCCTTCGCTATCTTTATGGCATCAAAAGGAGAATAAACAACTTTAACATTTTTACCTTTTGCCCTTTCCTTTGCAAGAGAACTTTCTGAACCGGGGACTCTTATCATATCACCCAACACGACAAGGATGTTTCTTTCATCTTGAACAAGGGAGATTGCATGGTCTATCCTTTCCTTAGGCATAACACATACCGGACAACCTGGACCGTGGACAAAATTTATAAAAGATGGAAGTATCTGAGAAAGTCCATACTTCATAATCGTATGTGTGTGTCCCCCACATATCTCCATAATGTTGATAGGTCTGTCTGCTTCTTTAAAGATAATATCTGATAGAGCTTTAATTCTCTTAGAATCTCTAAAATCCTTTATAAAATCAACTTTATCCATCTAAATCTCCAAAAATTTCGGCTCTTTCCTCTTCTTCCAATTTATGTATAATCTCCTCATATATTTTCAGACTTTCCAAAGCATCTTCTTCACTTAGCTTTGTTATTGCATATCCAACGTGTATCAGTACATAATCACCTATATTTACAGATTCAGCCATAAGATGTAAGGAAACCTTTCTTTTTACCCCCATAGTATCTACAACCGCAAAACCATCCTCTGTTATCTCCTCTACTTTTGACGGAATTGATAAACACATTTTTCAATCCTCTTTAATGAATATTCATTCATATTATAGACAGATATCACACAAAAATCAACTCTACTTAAATTTAAAATATTAGTAATTTAAACTATTCCACATATCTTGACTAAATCTAATAACTCTATTTCTTCCACTTTCTTTTGCTTTATAGAGAGCTATATCCGCAAACTTAATACACTGCCAAATTTTATCGGAATCTACAGGAAACTCAGAAACTCCAATACTGACTGTTTTTTTCAGAGAAGTTGTTCCTATATTTATAGCTGTTTCTTCAACAGATTTTCTTATCTTTTCCGCAACATCAACAGATTTTCCTTCCTGAATATCTATAAGTAATACCATAAACTCCTCACCTCCATATCTTACAACAATATCTGCTTCTCTTATACTTTTTGTTATAACTTTTGCCACTTCGGCGAGAACTTTATCTCCAGCATCATGTCCATAAGTATCGTTAACTTGTTTAAAGTAATCTACATCTATCATTAGAATTCCTAAGTTTGTCTTCCTTCTTTTTGTTTGTGCAACAAGTTTATCTATAGTTTCTTCAAGGTATCTTCTGTTGTAAAGTCCTGTAAGCTGGTCTTTTAAAGACTGCTCTCTTAATATATCCATATAAGTTTTTGCTTCTAGTACAGGAGCAACTTCGTTTAGATAAACTTTTAGGTAAGATACTCTTGATTTAAAGTCTTCAATATCTTTCTTGTCGTAAACAAGCTGTATAATAAGTCCTACATTCCCACCTATATACAATGGTATACAGTAATAATTAAACTCATTACAATCCTTTGTGAAATTAGGACATATACATTTAAACTCTAATGAATTAACATCCTGTCCTGTCCTTTTTGCTCTACACTCTTCGCTGTTATCAAAAATAATAGAATTACACATTAACTCGTTGTTATAGTTTTCTAAATTTTTTAATCTCTTTTTGTATATATCAACCTCATAAAGTGAAAAACTGTAAAATCCAAACTTATTCAATATATTTACAATTCTATCGTAAACCTCTGATTTAGATTTATCTTTTTCCACAACTCTCTTAAATTTATATACATTCAGAAGTTGATCTACCATGTTAGATGTATCGTCTATTAGATCTCCACTTCTCTTTATATCTGTACCTAAGATGTTAGATATTTTATCTTCTATTTCTACCATTGATTTGTCTAACTTTTCAAAAGTATCTTTTATAACTGCCTGAACTTCTGCTGGCTCGTAAGAAACTTTCGTTTTAAATTCATAGTCAAATCTACCGGATTTAGCCCTTATCAATGCTTCTTTTAACTCTTGAAAGAAAGCAGAAATCGGTTTAAAAAATCTGTCTATAAATACCAATATTACCCCTAAGGAAAGTAAAATTGATATAAAGATGTAGGCTACAGTTTTTGTAGCGTCTGACCTTATAGAAGTTAGATCCATCTTTAAACTTATAGCTCCAAGAGTTTGACCTGGTTTTGCATTATGGCAATTTAGACAGTTTATACCTTTTATTGGTTCAGCCCTGTATGGAATAACCACTTTTAAAACCACTTTATTTAAACTCTCTTCATAAACTTTAACAGGTTTTCCACTACTTAAAACATACTCTTCCAACTCGTTTGCCGGTTTTTCTATGTCTTTAGGAGGCCCAAATTGGGAAGATACTGCCTCACCTCTTAAAACTTTAACATCTATAACACCTGGGATTTCTTTGATTCTTAACAGAAAATCCTCTCTTTTGTCTATAACACCCATTACCATATAAGAAGTAAGTGTATCTCTTACAAGTTCTGATATGATAACAGCCTCTTTGTCTGCAGAGTCCAACGAAAACTTTCTAAATGAATATAAAGTAATAGAAACTAATATTATAAGCATAATAAAAAGAACTATCCCCAATTTAACAGATATAACTCTCTGCATAACTCCTCCTAACTTTTATCTAATGTGTTATCTTGAAAATATAATAGCATATCCCCCTATTTAATGGACTAAACATACAGAACAAACATCAAAGCTTCTTAAAACCATCTGTGCTTTTAGATCACTATCAAGTCCTATGATAGCTTTTTCGGCTACACCTTTAAAATTTTTACATCTTGGACCTAAATTCCAGATTGTAGGAGTTATTATGTTGTAATCCAATATTTTTCCTTTATAAACCTCTATTTTATGGATGAGAGAACCTCTTGCTGCTTCTGTAAGACCAAAAGATTCTCCAGAAAGTAATTTATAGTCTTTTGGTTTTATATAAGATTTTTCCGATAAATTTATCTTCAATATCCAATCCTTCATATTAACCAAAATTCTCACTATCTCATCAACCCTTGCCCAAACTCTTACCAAATAACTGTCTGAAAATACAGAATTTAGATTTACAAATAGTTCAGTGTTAGATGTTAGCCTTCTTGCAAGTGGTCCAGTTTCCATTGGAAGTCCATCATATCTGACAGGCTGAACAATACTATAACTGCTACTTTCTTTTAACTCTTTTACTTTCTTTATATTAAATTTACATCTCTTTTTTTTAATCACTGCTTCCTGTATACATGGATAAACATTTGATACTGTTATAAAGTGACCGTATGATTTTCCAATCTTCTCCATACCGTTTTTAAAAGACAACTCAATAAAATCTTTCAACGAACCTCCGGATGTTTTATTCATAAATTCCCGATAGTCTGTTATAGATAGATAACTTTCAACATCCATTCCGATAATATTACTTTCCACAAATTTCAATGTAGAATCAACTATGGATAGAGCTTCTACTAAATCTGTCTTTAATGGATCGGAAGTTATTCCTCCTGGAAGACTGTAAGATGTATGAGGCCATTGTCCCCCAAGTATAGCTATGATTTTTACTATATCAGAAGAGATATTTAAAGCATTCTTCCAATATTTACCCGTAAATGGTCTGTATTCCACATATTTTTCAGATGAGTCTAATTTTAAAAAATCCGGCATAACGAAGAGATAAAACCATTTTATATGATTCTGAATTATCTCACTACACTGTGTTAACTGCCTTATCATCTTTACTTTTTGAGTTATCTCTATGTTAAAGCCGTTCTCTCTGTATAAATTCTCCATTGCATTTACAGTTGCGGTAAGGTGAGAATGTCCACATATCCCGCATATTCTTGGCGTAATCACCAATGCATCCAGCAACTCTTTTCCTTTTAGTATATACTCAAATCCCCGGAAGTTGTGAGCTGTTATGAAAGCATCTTCAATGACTCCGCTCTTATCCTTTTGAAGTTTTAACTCTACTTCTCCCTCTACTCTATTTAGTGATAGATTACTGATCTGCTTCTTCAAGTTTTCCCTTTAACCTATGATTTGTAAATGTTTTTGCAACGCCGGATAACATTATATAAGCTCTTTTTGACACACCTAAGGGGACTTCCTCCGGAATACCTATGTTAAGTTTAGTCTCAAAGTATTTACTTCTCAGAGGAAAATCAAATTCAGTGCATCCTATACACGGCATACCGGCTCTTGTTTTGGAAGATTTATCATTCCAAAGTATCTTATTACAGGTAGAGTGAGTTAATGGTCCCCTACATCCTAAATAGTAGAAAAGACAGCCTTCCTTTGTCCCAAACTCTTCTGCTTCAACCTTCCATTCAAAATACTGATTTCTAGTACAACCATCATGGGTCAGATACATATAAAAATCTTTCGGTCTTTGAAGACTATCTAATTTAAGATTATATCCGTAAGATAGAGAAAGGATAGTTTTAATTATCCACTCAGGATGAGCGGGACAACCAGAAACATTTATCACAGGCATACCGGACTTTGTAGTAAAACCTACATCAAAGAATCCACTTTTTTGATCAAACCTAAAATTTAGACCTACAACATCCTCACTATATAGGGCTGGAAAATTTCCAAAAGATGCACAGTTACCAACTGCTATAATGTATTCTGCAACATTTTTTAGATTTTCTAAAATCTCGTAAACATCAAATCCCTGAAAATAAACTTTGCCTTTCTCTTTACTTACAGCACCTTCTACTACCAAAAAATCAAACTTTAATCTTCCTTCTAAGATATCTTCGTAAATATCCTTAAACTCTCTGTCATAAGTTAATGCTGGATGAAAAAGAATGTTTACACTGTTTAAAAATGTATTAAAAGATAAAGAAGTCGAAGATAAAAAAGAGTGGCTGTTACCATTACATGTTAATCCGGATATCCATATTAAACTTTTTCGTCTGATTTCAAGGCTCTCCAAATGTTTTCTCCTATCTCGTCTGCATACTCTATCGGATTTTTAGGTAAGATACCTTCACCTTTTAAGAAAACCAGTCCTCCCAAAGGTCCCATAATGGTAACGAAAGCCGGGAAGAAATCCTGCTGTCTTAAATCACCTTTTCTTGCCCCTTCTTCTAAGAACAACATAAGTTCTGTCACTACCTCACCTACACATAGAAATCCCTCACAACCTTCAGAAAAAACCTCTCTGTTTGATAAAAATATTCTCAAAAAGTAATCTATTAACTCCGGCCTTTCCTGTGCTATCTCAATAAATCTCCTTACTATTAAAAATATCTTTTCTTTTGTGGATATATCCATCTGAGATATCTTTCTTATCTCTTCTCCAAGTATTGAGGAAGAGTACTGCATTATATACTTTGCAAGTTCTTCTTTAGATTCAAAGTAGTTGTAGAAGTTTCCTACACTCATTCCAACTGCTTGTGCTATATCTGGGATAGTTGTGTTATAAAAACCTCTCTCGGAAAAAAGTTTAGAGGCTACTTTTACTATCTCCTCTCTCTTTTTCTCTTTCAATAACTTCCTCACCAAACTATCACTCCATCATCTCCTTTTTAAACAGTATATATTTTAGCCATTTATCCATACCTTCGCCACTTTTTGTTGATAAAAGGATTATGTCTGCTTTTGGGTTCAGTTTTCTCAGATCCTTTCTCACATTTTCAATGTTAAAGTCAAAATAAGGAAGTAGATCTGTTTTTGTAATTAAGACTAAATCCGCAACAGAAAACATAACAGGATATTTTGCCACCTTATCACTACCTTCTGGAACAGATAAAAGAACCACATTAATATGGGCTCCCACATCGTAAGAAGCTGGACATACAAGATTTCCAACATTCTCTATAAACACTATATCAAGATTATCTAAAGGTAAATGGTGTATTCCATCATGAACCATGAATGCATCAAGATGGCAGGCTTGTCCCGTAGTTATCTGATAAGCTGGGACTCCTTTCGCTTTTATCCTTTCCGCATCCCTGTTTGTTTCAAGGTCCCCCTCTATCACTCCTATCTTTAACTTTCCATTAAGTAACTCTATGGTTTTCTCTAAAAGTGTCGTTTTCCCAGCTCCTGGAGAACTCATAAGATTGATTGAGAGAATGTTGTGTTCTTCAAAATGCTCCCTGTTACTTTGTGCCTGTCTGTCGTTTACATCTAAAATCTTTGTCAGAACTTCTACGGTTTTCTTATCTTCCAGTGCAGGATTAAAATGATTGTGATGATGGTGATGATTACCCTCTTCATGATGATGTGTTATTGAACATCCACAATCTTTACACATGTTAACCTCCCTAAATTTTAATATTTGCCGTTTTTGTTAATTTTGCAAACTTTACTGTGTCTAATCCGGCAATCTAATCCCAGTCGTGAATATGAAAATGTGAATGTATCAAACCATTATGCCTGTGTCTGTGTATATGAACAAGATTTGCCTCTATAAGTAGTTTTTCATCTTTTAAAAATCTGTCTATATCTCCATCGTAAAGTATTCTGTGATTTTCTCCCAAAACCACTACTCTGCTACCAAGTTCCGGAGCTATACTTAGATTATGGGTAGTTATTAACATCGTTAAATTTAAGTTTTGTAAAAAATCTATAAGCCATCCTGTTGTCTTTGGGTCTAAATTTGAAGTAGGTTCGTCAAGAAGTAAAACTTTTGGTTCTATTGCAAGTATAGATGCTAAAGCTACCTTCTGTTTTTCTCCTCCACTTAACTCAAAAGGTGATCTATTTAGATACTTTGTAATGCCAAATATTTCTGCCCAGTGTTTCACTCTATCTTCTATATCGTTAAAGTTGAACTGTCTAAGTCCGAAGGCTATCTCATCATAAACAGTTGGGTTAAATAGCATAACATCCGGATTCTGAAATAACATCACAACTTCCTTTCTGAATATTTTTCCACTCTTCTTTAGGAAGTTTTTATCTACTCTCTGTCCTTTATAAAGATATTCTCCGGATGATGGAAACAGAAGACCATTTAAGATTTTTAATAACGTAGTTTTTCCGGTTCCATTTACTCCTATTAATACCACTCTTTCCCCGTCTTTAATATCCAGAGATATACTATCTAAAACTTTCTGTTTTTCATCTTTATAACTAATCCCTTTTAGATTAATCATCAAAAAATCCTCTTGATCTCATTCCATCAGATATATCTTTTGCATTTTTAGTGGATTTATCAAGGAAAAACTCAAAAACTTTACCGTAGAAATTTAAATAATCACTAAATTTTAGGTCTTTTACTGTCCTTGTAGTTAAAGCCATATTAAACTCTTCAAAAAGTTTTTTATAAGTTAAAATCTGACTGTATGATAACACAAGTAATGTAGTTAGATTTTTAGAAAATGATAATGCTTTAAAAAGGTTTATCTTTGAGATAATAAAAAATGTCATATAAGTCAGAACAAAAACTCTTAAATTTAAGAGTAAAAGATAGTCTTTATCAAAACCGTTAATAAAAGTGTGAGAAATGGATACAACACTGTTAAACAGTAAGACAGAAAAGATAGATTTTTTTATTAGCTTATAGAATTCCTTAAAAGAAAAAATTGAGATAAGCTGAAAAACTAACAGATAAAACCAGATGTTATGAATGGAAGTTATAAGAAAAACCGTTGTCAGATACATAATTAAAAGATATCTGTCATACATCTGTAAGTCCCTTAGATTTTAACACTTTGTAGATAAAAACTGTATAGATACCTTCTATTAAACCTGCAAAGAGATGAGGAATTAAAATAGCTGGAACTGCTATACCAAACCCAAATGGAAAGAAGAGAGGCTTTCCAGATACATCATGAGCAATTACGGGCTGAAGACCTAATATAAATCCTATAAACAGTGCAGACAGATTAAGGGATAACCAGCCGGACATAAACATAGCAATATTCCGATTTACAAACCTTTTAAAAATATTAAAAGTGTAGTATGCCACTACACTACCTATAAAGGTTATTCCTATACTATTGACTGGAAAGGAAGTAACCCCTCCTTCTCCAAACACAACAGCCTGTATAAAAAGCACCAAAGAAACTGAAACGAAACTAACCCAATATCCTTTTAAAACAGACAGTATGGTTATACCAGTTATATGGACAGAAGTTCCTCCTGGTAGGGGAAATGTTATAGCCATTAACACAAAGGATAAAGCTGACAGAACTGACAAAGTAGGAAAACTTTCTTTTCCTAAGTTATCTTTTAGTTTTTTAAAACCATAGATGATCAAACCTATATCAACTATGTACATCGGTATATAAACTTGTGGAGCTATAAATCCATCAGGTATATGCACAACAAACTCCTAGAAAAGAGCAGAGAATGTTATTATAAATCTGTATTTTTCCTTACCTTCCCCTCCTTGTTGGGTAGATTCCTCATTTAACTTTTTCCAGACAGGAACTTTTAAACCAATCCCTAAGGATGTATTTTTATAGTAAAGTCTTCCTCCTATTGTTCCATATAGAATCTTTCCACCAGATCCTTCAGATTTAACACCGTCTTCTTTATCTCTCTGGTTATACTGAAAGTTTGCCTCTAAGAGAGTATCAAACCTTAATTTATGCTCCGGAACTGTTAAAGTTCTATAGGCAATTGCCGTGTTAAATCTAAACTCATCTCCGTATTTATACTTTTTATTTGTCCCATCGGGATTTTTGTAATCATAACTGTTCTCAAAAAATTTTATATAATTTGTATCAAAAAGCAGTGTTAATTTTGGGAAATTTACAAACTGTTTTGTTGCAGTTTGACCTATCAGTAGATGTGGCTTACCAAAACCCATGGCCATATCTGCTCCAAAATCGCCTCTAACTTTGTCAACTGTGGAGCCATTATAATCCCCCGTAGGTAATGATAAACCGATGTAAGTTGTAAAATGCCAATCCATCATATCATCAAGACTCTCTTTCTTAGGAACAAGTTTAAATCCTTTATCGTATTTGTAGCCTAAAACAGCCATAAAGGATATATCTGCGAATCCTGAAGAAGTAAAGTTGTAGAAACCGGAGTTTGGATCATCTGCTACCTTTGATTTTATCTCTTTTTTTGTGTAGTAAGGCACAAAAACATAGAGAGATAGATATGGTTTTAATCCATATCCTATCCCATACATCCAGAATTGATAGCTGTCCTTCTGATCTGGAAATTTATCCCAACTATATTTTTTCCATTCAACATAATCTAACTTTGTATAAAAAAGCCAACTACCTTCCGGAAGTGTTGCACTACTTGAAGTTTCTAAAGGTGCTCCCGGACCTTCTAATCCTGCTGCTCCCAATGAAGCAACTCCATGATGTGCAAATGCAAAAGATGGAAGAATTAATAAAGCAGACAAAAAATAGAACTTCTTCATTAAACCCTACCTCCTTTCTTGAAAAGTTGAAAAATGCCAAATATTCCAAGGATGATTCCTACACCTGTTATAACTTTACTAAACTTCTCATATATAGAACCATCTTTCCCAGTATAACCACTATCATTCACTTCTAACTCAATATTTTTTCCGTGTCCATCCTCAGAATAAACTTTAACAATCCATTTACCTTTTCTGTCTGGAATAAAAACCACTCTTCCAAGGGCATCTGTCCTGCCAACTTGGAAAGGAACTTTATCACCTTCTCTGTATATTTCAAAACTTTCATAGGAAAACTTTGAACCATCTGGAAAGAAGAACGATATAACTTTTGCTTCTCCTGTATTCTCTAACTTATACTGTAAATCATGAGCAAAAGAAAAGTTGATAGATAAAAGTAGAGAGATAACAACCTTTAAAATCATAACTACTTTACCTCAAAGTTAAGAGTTGCTGTGTAGATGATACTGTCAGCTTTTACTCCATCTGACCTAACTTTATAAGAAGTAGATATATACTGTTGGTTAGTATGTTTTATTCTGATATTTATCTTTCCATCATCATCAGTAGTTCCTATCGGTTTACCATCATAAGAAACAATAACATCTCTCAAAGGTTTTTTACCGTATGTCACTAAAACAGTCAGTTTTTCTCCCACTTTAAGGCTGAATGGATTCTGAAGAGGAGTGATCTCAAGGTTATCAGTTAATGGTGTATCGATAAAACTGTTTAATCTCTTTACAGATTCAAAAGATTGCCAACTTTCAATTGGCATATCTACTCTATCCTTTGGAAGATTTTTTAATCCGAAAGGTGTTTTTGTCCAGTATCCAGTTGAAAATAGAATGTACAATATATCACACTTTCCAACTATTTTTAGCGGGTATACTCTTTCTACTTTTACACTCTTATCTTTTCCCTGACTGTCAAAACATCTGACATCTAAAACATTTTCCGGAGAGTATTTTACAAATTTATCTTCACCAAGTTGTGGTTTGAGATGTCCGTATAGGAGAATATACCCGTTTTCATTCTCTTCAATCCATAACTCATGAGCAAAACTGATACTAACAAAAAGAAATAAGTAGAGAAATAATCTCCTCATATTTTTACCTGTCTTACTAACTTAAAATAGGTAACAACATATTAATGAATGTTTATTCAGTTGTCAATAAGAAAAATAAAATCATCTTTAAATCACTTTTTATAAAAAACTTGACAATATTATACTAAAGTTTTATATTAGTTTAGTAAAAAAACAAAAAAGGTGAAGTGTATGGCAGGAAAGAGAGATTACTATGAAGTTTTAGGTGTAAGTAGAAATGCTACACAGGATGAGATAAAGAAAGCTTATAGGAAACTTGCCAGACAGTATCACCCCGACCTTAATCCTAACAACAAAGAGGCTGAAGAGAAATTTAAAGAGATAAGTGAGGCGTATCAGGTTTTATCAGATCCGGATAAAAGAAAAATATACGACCAGTTTGGCCATGCAGGATTAAGTGGTTCAGCCGGATCTGATTTTGGTGGATTTAGAGATTTTTCAGGTTTCGGTGGACAGAGGATAGATTTAGATGATATCTTTGAAGATATATTTGATATATTCGGTGGTGGAAGAAAAAGCCAGAGAGAGAGTAAGAGAGCTTCCTATAAAAGAGAAGATGGAACCGACCTTTATCAAACTTTAACTATATCTTTAGAGGATGCCTACAACGGAAAAACAATCACAACTGAAGTTCCAAGGTATGTAATCTGTGATGTCTGTGGTGGTACAGGAGTAAAAGCCGGAAGTAGTGAGAGAGTTTGTCCTACCTGCGGAGGTAGAGGAGAGATATACCAGAATCTTGGTTTTATAAGGATGTCTCAAACCTGTCCTACCTGTAAGGGAGAAGGTGTATTAAGAGAGTCTTGTGATGTTTGTGCTGGAAGAGGTTTGGTTATAAGAAAAGAGGAAGTAAAGGTCAGAATACCTCCGGGAGTAGATAGCGGCTCAAAGTTAAGGATTCCGGGGAAAGGACACAGTGGAAGATTTGGAGGTATTCCTGGAGACCTATGGATAATAATAAATGTCCAACCTCACTATCTATTTGAGAGAAAAGGAGACAATCTATATATAAAGGTAAATTTATCTGTATGGGAAGCAATGACTGGAACGGAGATAGAGGTGCCACATATAAGTGGAAAAACAGAGAAAGTAAAGATTAAACCGGGAACTCAACCGGGAGAGTTAATAAGAATGACAGGAAAAGGTATGCCGAGATTGAAAACATCAGGATATGGAGATTTTATAGTTATCGCAAATGTAGTAATACCTTCCGAAGATGAACTTTCAAAAGATGCAAAAAAATGTTTGTCTAAAATTAAAGAAGATCAGAAAATACAGACAAAGTTTGAAAAACCTGAGTAAGAGGTGATGTCCATGAATAAAAAAAGTGATAAGAAGAAAGAGCCTGTATATATGATAGGTGCAGTTTCAAGAATGTATAAGATACATCCACAGACTTTGAGACTGTATGAAAAAGAGGGACTTTTAGTTCCTTCAAGGACAGAAGGTAGAACGAGACTTTACTCGGAAGAAGATTTGGAGAAACTTGAGTTTATACTATTTTTAACGAGGGAGCTTGGAGTTAATCTCGCAGGAGTAGATGCCATACTTAGGATGAGATCGCAGATGATGGAACTTCAAAACCAGATAGAACAGTTATTGGATTATATACAGGAAGAGATAAGAAGGAGATTTTCAGAGGATACAGAGGCACAGAAAAACGCATTGGTAAAAATACCACATATACAGATTATGAAGATAGAAGATTACATTTATGAAAAATACAAAAAGGGGAAAAATGAAGAATGAAAAAGTTTATATGTCAAGCTCCGGAAAATTTATTTGAGATATTTGTAGTAGAGTTAAACGGATATGGTTTTGAGATATTAAGTAGGGAAAACCAGCAGGTAAATTTTGCAGTATATGCCCAAGATGAGGAGTTTGAAGATATAAAACAGATGATAGAAGCTATCTTTGAAGATATAGGTGGGGGAAAGATACAAAAGATAGAAGATATAAAAGAGGAAGATTGGGAAGAAAAGTGGAAAGAAAACTTTAAACCTATACAGGTTGGGAAGTTTATCATTATTCCGGAGTGGGAGATTTACGAAGGAGAAGATTTTATACCTATAAAGATAAAGGTTGCAATGGCTTTTGGAACAGGACTTCACCCTACAACAAGATTACTACTTAAATTTATTCCTGATTATATAACTTCCGAAGACATAGTTTTAGATGTGGGGACAGGAACAGGTATACTTGCCATAGCATCAAAGAAAGTGGGAGCAAAATCTGTTGATGCCTTTGATATAGACCCAAGGGCTGTTGAAGAATGTAAGATAAACGCTTGGGAAAACGAGGTAGATATAAACTGTTTTGTGTCAGATATAAACGATAATCTACCTCAATACGACATACTGTTATCAAACTTACAGATGGATATTTTTAAAGATAAATTTGATATTTTGGCAGAGAAATTTAAAAAATACTGGCTTGTAAGTGGAATATTTAGAGAAGATGAGAAGGAAAAAATACTAAAGATGGCAGAGAAAAATAACCTCCAAGTAGTAAAAATAGACAGTATGTCAGAGGAAGGAAGAGATGACCACATCTGGTATGGATTTGTATTCAGACATAACTAAGTATATAGACCACTCTATACTGAAACCGGATTTAACATATAGAGATATAGAAGATCAGTGTAAATTAGCCACTGAATACAAATTTGCATCTGTATGTATAAATCCAGCTTTTGTAAAGTTTGCTTTTGAGATAGTTAAGAACTCTCCTGTTAAAGTGTGTAGTGTTGTTGGATTTCCTCTTGGTTTAAATAAAATAGAGATAAAAGTAGAGGAAGCCTTTAAATCTATTGAAGATGGTGCAACAGAGCTGGATATAGTTTGGAATATAACGGCTTTTAGAAGTAAAGATTACGACTACATAAAAAGAGAGCTTAAAGAGATTACATCACAGACAGAGGGTGTAGTTAGAAAAGTTATCATAGAGACAGGATTTTTAACAGATGAGGAAAAAATCTTAGCGGTTAAGATGTTGATAGATTATGGGGTTGAGTTTGTAAAGACAAGCACAG
>JBBFMH010000006.1:0-25437 GCA_037478615.1 Hydrogenothermaceae bacterium | reverse complement strand
CAAGGTCTATTGTAACTCTTATTGGCATCGTAGACTCCTCCTTAACTTTGACTAATCCTTCTTTTAAGATATCTCTCAACTTCATTATTTCAATTAGAAGATAAACTTTATCCTGTCTCTCCTTTCTAGGTAGATTTTCCAAAACTTCCCTCATATGGTTGACGTATAACTGTGGATTCTCTATATTACAGAGTGCTGCCAACAGTTTATCTTCTATACTATCACTGGATATTAGATCCTGACAGTTTATTTCCCTCATATCAATCATTTTGTAACTATAACTGAAAAATGGGAATTTAACTTCACTTTCCATCTTTATAGTCTCGTTTCCTACATATATACAGAACTGGTATATATTTTTATTTCCAGTCTTCCTATATATCAAGAAAAAGTATTCTAACATCCTATCTAACATACTCTTATCGTTGTAGCTTTGAAACTCGATGTGAAGTATAGAACCATCTTCTAGCTCTATAACAAAATCTGCCTTTCTATTTGTTGTGTAGGGAAGTTCGGTATCTAAAAGTTTAACTGGATATTTACCTGTTAACATATAGATAAACTTCTTTGGGGGATTCTTTATGATATCTTTAAGTAATAAATCTACTTCTTTCCTCAACCCTCAATCCTCAAGAAACATTCTAATCCCAGCTATACCATACACACCCGTATTTAAAACATCCTTAACATTTGCCTTGTTTATGCCACCTAAGGCATACACAGGAATACTCACTTTTTTCAACAGCTCTCTCAATCCCTCTAAACCTACAGGCTTGTTTTTACCTTCTACTTCAAAAACCGGAGAGAAAAATATATAGTCTGCTCCTTCTTCTTGGACTTTAACAGCTCCTTTAACAGTATGACAGGATTTACCTATAACTAAGTTAGAAAATTTATGTTTTACTGCCTTAATAGGAAGACTTTTCTCAGGAAGATGTACGCCGTATAAACCTAAAAGTACGGCAACATCCACTCTTGAATTTACAAAGATCTTAACATCATAACCTTTTGTAATCTCCAATGTATCTTCAACAAGTTTATACAACTCATCATCAGGTAGATCTTTCTCTCTAATCTGTATAACCCTAACGCCTCTATCTAAAACTGCCTTTATCTGATCTAAGAATGGTCTTTTAAACTTTTTTCTATCGGTTATGAAGTATAACCTATCCACATTAACCTCTATCAAGATAAACAAATAAACCAAATATAATAAATGTAAATATCACCATTCCCAATATCACTATTGGGAACCAAGTACCTACATCCATAAAACTGACCTCCGGAAGTCTGTATGATATAATTATATTCCAAACCAACAAAAAAGTGGAGATTTTATGAATTTAAGTGAAAAGATAGCTATGTTTTTAGGTACGTCTTTCTATCTTGGTAGATTTCCAATTGCCCCAGGAACTGTTGGAACTTTGGGAGCATTACCATTTTTTTATCTTTACTGGAACAAAGGTTTCTTAGCTCAATTTTCAATAACAATGTCGGTTATACTCATAGGTATATGGGCTTCCCATATTATCAGCCAAAAATTTCAGGACAAAGACCCTTCCTTTGTCACCATAGATGAGATTGCAGGTTATATGATAACCATGATAGGTATAGACCCCTCAAAGTACCAGTTAAATCAGCTTTTAATATATTTTATACTAGGATTTGTTATATTCAGAATAGTTGATATACTAAAGCCTCCTCCTATAAAATCTCTTGAAAAGTACCCTATGGGAATAGGAATAATGTTAGATGATGTTTTAGCCGGAGTTTACAGCTTTTTGATACTTCACGGACTTATATATATCTTTAAATTTTAGAGAGGTGGGAGAATGCTTACATACAGAGAAGCAGGAGTTGATATAGAAAAAGCAGATAAATTTGTAGAACAGATAAAAAGCTTAGTAAAGGGGACTTTCAACAGAAATGTTATAACTCCTATAGGTGGATTTGCATCAGCTTATTTACTTGAGATAGCAAACTATAAGGAACCTGTAATAACATCGTCTACAGATGGGGTAGGAACAAAACTGAAAATAGCTCAAACTCTTGATAAACATGACACCATAGGTATAGACCTTGTAGCTATGTGTGTAAATGATCTCGTTACTACTACTTCAAAACCTCTATTTTTCCTAGATTACTTTGCAACAGGCAAATTAGAGCCTCATGTTGCTGTAGATGTTATAAAAGGTATCGTTAAAGGTTGTGAGATAGCAGGATGTGCTTTGGTAGGTGGAGAGACTGCCGAGATGCCTGGAATGTATAGAGATGGAGAGTATGATCTGGCAGGATTTGCAGTGGGTGTTGTTGAGAGAGAAAAGATGCTTGATGGTAGTAAAACTCAGGATGGTAATATACTTATAGGTATTGCTTCTTCCGGAGTTCATAGTAATGGCTACTCCTTAGTCAGAAAACTTATAGAGTTGAAAGGATACAGATATACAGACTACTTTGAAGAGTTTGGAAAAACCTTAGGAGAAGAGCTTTTAACACCTACTAAGATATATGTAAAATCTATCTTAGAACTTTCAAAGAGAGTTGATATAAAAGCTATAGCCCATATAACCGGGGGAGGAATACCCGGAAATCTAATAAGGGTTATTAACAACGGCCTGAGAGCTGTTATAGAGGAAGGCTCTTGGGAGGTCCTACCTGTATTTAGATGGATAGAGAAAGAAGGACAGATAGAAAAGAGAGAGATGTATAAAACCTTCAACATGGGTATAGGTATTATACTGGCAATAGACAAAAAAGATGAAAAAGAAACAATCCAGATATTGGAAGACCTCGGTGAAAAACCTTATATCATCGGCTACTTAGAAAAAGGGGAAAGGTCCGTAGATATAATATGAAGGGGAGGATGACGGGACTTGAACCCGCGACCCCAAGGGCCACAACCTTGTGCTCTGCCGACTGAGCTACATCCTCCGTATTTGAGTTAAATATTATATATCAGTTTAAACAAAATTCAAAGAGGTAAATATCAGTTGTATATCTTTACAATGTTGTAGTAAGTATCTCTCTGAGCTGGGGTAAAACCAGCTTCTTTTATATACTTTGCCATCTTCTCCGGTTTCGGTGCTGACACCTTAAATCCAGTTGATGCTACAACATTCTCCTCAATCATCGTACTACCAAGGTCATTAGCTCCAAACTTTAAACTTACCTGGCCTATCTTCATAGTCTGAGTTACATGGGAAGATTGAATGTTATCAAAGTTATCTAAAAATATTCTTGAAACTGCCAACACTTTTAGATACCAAACAGAGGTTGCCGGTTCTAAATGGTCAAGCTGGGTATTTCCCTTTTGAAATGTCCAAGGTATGAAAGCCGTAAAACCTCCGGTTTCATCCTGAAGGTCTCTAAGGTTTTTAAGATGTTGGATTATATGTTTCGGTTTTTCAACATGTCCGAACATCATAGTAGCAGTAGATCTCATTCCGAGTTTATGGGCTGTCCTGTGAACTTCAAGCCACTGATGAGTGGTTGTTTTGTTTGATGATATCAAAACCCTGACTTCATCGGATAGAATCTCTGCTCCTCCTCCCGGTAGTGAGTCAAGTCCGGCTTCCTTTAAAATCTTTAGAACTTCTATAACCGGGATTTTTTCCAACTTAGAAAGATAGTTTATCTCCGTGGCAGAAAGTGAATGTATCTGAATATTCGGAAATCTCTCTTTTATTCTACTGAACATCTCAGTATAAAAATCAAGTTTTAAATCTGGATTTAAGCCTCCCTGCATAAGAAGTGTAGTTCCACCCCAATCAACAAGTTCCTGAACCTTTTGAAAAATCTCGTCCATATCAAGAACATAACTATCACTATCAGACTTTCTTCTCTGAAAAGCACAGAATTTACAACCGGCAACACAGATATTCGTATAGTTAATATTTCTATCTACCACAAAAGTAGCTATGTTCTCCGGATGTTTCTGCTGTCTTACAAAGTCAGCTAACCTTCCTAATGTAAGTAAATCAAATTTTTCAAGCATATACAGAGCTTCTCCTTCTGTTATTCTCTGATTATCTAAAACTTTATCAACTAAATAACTGTCTTTTTCTACTTTTATCATCTTATACCTCTGTAACAGCATTCTTACATACACCTTGTGTAAAACTTTGAAGATTTTCAAGTGTTATATCAAGTATCCTGTAAAGAGCGTCTTTCGTATTGTATGCATTATGAGGTGAAACGATAACATTCTCTGAATGTAAGACATAGAAAGCTTCCATAGCTTTTTTTAGTTTTATAGCCGGGATATCATCTCTCTTTAAAAACTCCTCTTCTATCCACACATCTTCAGCTTCAAATGTATCAAGCCCAACACCGCCGGCAAGTCTTCCTTCTTTGAGAGCCTGAACTATAGCTTCTATCTCCACAACAGCTCCACGGGATGTGTTTATAAGCATTGCATCAAGTTTCATAAGTTTAATGTTAAATTTATTTATAAGATGATGGGTTGCTTTATTATAAGGAACATGGATTGTGACTATATCAGACATTCGGAGCAGATCTTCAAGGCTAACATACTCAACACCATACTTATCAATAAGATCCTGATCCTTTGATCTATCATATACGAGAATCTTCATACCAAAACCGTAAGCTATCCTTATCACATGTCTTCCTATTCTTCCAGCTCCAATAACACCGATTGTCTTCCCCATAATATCTATTCCAGTTAGCCCATCCCTTGAAAATATACCTTTTGAAGTTCTCTCTATCATCGGCTTAAACTTTCTGGCAAGGGCAAGTATAAGTGCAAATGTGTATTCTGCAACTGTATTATTACCGTATCCCGGAACATTACAAACAGTGATACTTTTCTGTTTTGCGTAAGCAACATCTATATGATCATATCCTGTTGATCTGGTTATTATAAGTTTAAGGTTTGGCAACCTATCTATAACTTCCTTTGAAAGTTTTGAATATATAAATACAACTGCTACATTTATATCCCTGTATAACTCTACATTTGTATCGTCAAGTGGCTCTTTTGTAAAGCCTATCTCTCCTTCTATTCCCAAATCTTTAATCTTCTTTTCAAGATACAACTTCTCCCAATCCTCAACCTCAAAAAAATGTATCTTCATAGTTTTCCTCTCCCTAAATAGTTTTATAAATTATAATATAACTAATTTTTATAAGAGGGTGAATTTGAATTCTGGGATAACAAAAGGTATTGGATTTGGACTTACATCTGGAGTAATCACTACCTTAGGTATGACTTTAGCTTTATATCTCCTATCGGAGAGCAAGACTATAATCGTAGGGGGAATAATATCAATTGCCATAGCAGATTCTGTATCTGATGCCCTTGGTATCCATATATCAGAAGAATCTGAAAAAGAGAAAAAATTTAAGCAAATTTGGACAGCTACTATCTGGACTTTTTTATCAAAATTTTTTATTACATCTTCCTTTCTCATACCTATCCTAATCTTTCCTTTAGATGTTGCTATAGCAGTATCTATCTTGTTGGGATATTTCCTAATCATCTCTGCAAGCATAAAGATAGCAAGAGAGCGAAGGGAAAATATCCCTTACGCCGTAATAGAACATCTTACAATAACAACTTTTGTTTTACTTATCATATTTTTAACAGAAAAGTTTATACATTCTTTTCAATAACTTAGATTAACCCCTAAATAAACAGACATTCCGACAGATGCATATCCATCAGTAGTTTGATAGAACTTATCTGTAAGGTTATATATCTTCATATACGCAGTTAGATGTTTGTATGGCTGGAAATTTACCGTTCCATTTACTACAGAATAGTATCCGGTTTGAACAGGATTAAGCTGACTATCTTTTCTTTTCCCTATATACTCACCATTTAGAACAACAGTTAAATTTTCAGCAGGATAATAAACCAAATTTATATTAATTTTATCCTGAGGAATTCTCGGTAATTTAGTTCCATCATATTTACTTGCCCATGTGTAAGTATATCCACCTGATATAACCAGGTTTAAAGGCTTAATATCCTTCTTTATTTGAGCCTCAAAACCATCTATTTTAGATGTTCCGGTTATATTACTGTATTTCCATGTATTCATATCAAAATCTATGATATTTTCTATTCTGTAGTTGAAATATGTTAAGGATAACGTATCATAAGAAAAACCTATATCAAAATTCCTTGATTTTTCCGGTTTTAAATTTGAATTTCCATACATAGGATCAAAGAGCTGATAAGGTATAGGAACTTTATATCCAGTTCCATAGTTAGCAAAAAGATTTACCTTATCGGTTATAAAAACTTTTCCACCAACTTTATAAGTGATCTTATCTTGGAAAGCTGAGTAGTTATCAAATCTAAAACTCTCTGAGAGTATAAACCTTCCAAATGTATTTAGATTTGTGATAAACCAGCCAGTATTATGATATCTTTTATGCGGATTTTCTTTACTTATAAAATCCTGTCTTAAAACTCCTACCTGTAAAAAGGAACCATTCTTGTAATCCCATCTGTCTTTCATTCCAAATTCCTTAAACTGTCCGTTATAAAAGTTATATGGAATCCATCCTTTAGGTTCAATGTATACCCTTTCAAAATCAGACTGATTGTAGTATAAGTTTAACCTATTGTTGTAAAATGATTTTTCATAAGAAAAGTTATAAAACTTTTGATTTACATGGGAAACATTTTCAGCATCTGCCGGTTTAAATGTGACACTATCATATCCATCATAGTGAGTAACTGCATCAACAAATTTCATATTTGCTTCAACTTTATCTTCCGGAGTTATATTTAGTCCTATCTTAAGATTTACAGTATCGTTCCTATATGGGTCAGGTTCCATTCCAAGTTGATTCCATCTTTTTCCATAGACTGGACTGCCTTTTGCCGGTTCTGCCGCAGATATTGATTGACTATCAAATTTATGTAAGCCAAGCTGTATATAAAATTTATCATCTGCATAAGACAATGTAGTACCATACCTTTTTGTAACAAAACTTCCATACTCAAAGTAAGAATCTGCAGAAAAACCTTTCTTTGGCTTTTTCGTTATAATATTTATCACTCCGGCTATAGCATCCGCTCCCCATACACCAGATTGACTTCCTTTAACTATCTCTATCCTCTCTATATCTGTTGGTAATAAATGCTCTAAACTTACTCCATTTAAATTAACAGGATCGTTTATCCTTACTCCATCTATCATTACTAAAGTGTAAATCTGTTTAAATCCTCTAAGATACACACCTGTAGTCTGTCCAAATCCACCATTTGAAGTAAAACTTATACTCGATATAGTGTTTAATAGCTCTACTATAGAGAGAGGTTTTGTCTCCTTGATCTGATCCTCTGATATAACATCTACAGCCGATGTAGATTCCATTAAAGATGTAGGTGTTTGATACACAGAAAGGATAACTTTCTCCTCAGCAATAGCAAAATTTAGAGACAAAAGTGTAAAAAGTGCTAACTTCTTCATCAATCCTCCTGCAAATGCAAATTATTTGCAAAACATTTTAACATAAAAAAAGTTAAAATGAAGTATAATATATTTATATGGGGTGGTAGCTCAGTTGGGAGAGCACCTGCTTGGCGTGTAGGAGGTCGGGGGTTCAAGTCCCCTCCACTCCACTATACAAAAAGGAGCTTAAAATGTCTCTAATCCTAAAACATTTTTCCGTAGAAGATTTTAAAGATGTTATTCCATTCTCATCTTTCGGTGCAAGGGTATGTTATACTTCCGGAGATCTAAACTACCTACTTCAAGACCCGAGAATAGTAGAAAAAGAAAGGAGAGCAGAATTTTTATCAAAATTGGGAAACTATAAACATTTTTCTGTATTCGCCCACTCTTTTGTCTATAAAAAAGTAGGTGAAGAAGATGCATTAAAAATAGGAGCAACAAAGTTTAAATCGGTTTATAATCCGAAATATCCGGATGTAATCGGTATCTCTCTGAGACATTACCTTGAGGAGCTTCTCCAAGTTAGTGAAGAAGAATACTACAGTTCTTTTGAGAAGATAGCTGAGTTTGAAAGTGAGATTAAACCTCTTGGACAACTTGAAAATGTTACTCTTTTGAGATTACAAACAGAGTATGATGGCTGGGCTGTGTTTTACATAGACAAAGTCAGCAGAAATATGACCCACCAGTTAGTCCGGCACACTAAACTTAATTTCTCACAGAGAAGTCAGAGATATGTAAAAGAAGATGAAAACTATCTCATAATACCACCCTCCATAGAAGAAGATCCTCATAGCCTTGAACTTGCAAAATCCCTTGACAATCTCACACAGTCAATATACAACACCCTTGTATATCAGTTTAAAATAAAGAGAGAAGATGCAAGATTTATTTTACCTTCAGGAAGAAGAACAAGCATAGTGGTATCTGGAACTTTAACAGATATGTATGACTTTATAGAGAAGAGAGACAATATCCACGCCCAATGGGAAATAAGAAATGTGGCGAAACAGATGAGAGAGCTATTAGATAGTAATGTTAAAGAGAAAAGTTAAACTTTACAAGAGATTTAAAGAGATAAGTGTAGAGTTATCAAAACTTGGTATCTACAATGTGTATGAATACTTTAAAGCACTATTTGGTGTAGAAACAGAAGAAGATATAAGGCCACAAAAAATCAGAGAATCTCTTGAAAAGTTAGGACCTTCATTTATAAAACTGGGACAGATACTAAGCATAAGACCGGATATAATACCCCAATCTGTAATCAGAGAGTTAATAAAACTCCAAGATAGAGTAAAACCTATACCTTTTGAGGAGATTAGAGATTTCATAGAAAGAGAGTATCAAAAATCCTTAGAAGATGTATTTGCAGAGATAGACCCACAGCCGATAGGATCAGCTTCGATATCACAGGTTTACAGAGGAAGACTAAAATCAGGGGAACAGGTAGCCATAAAAGTAAAAAGACCGTACCTGGAAGAACTTATAAATACAGATGCAGAACTTTTCACAAAAATAGTATCCTTTATAGAGAAACATTCAAAATTTGTAAAAGATCTTGATTTAAAATCAGTGATACAACAGTATAGACAGACAACTTTAAGGGAAGCAGACTTTGAGATAGAAGCAAACAATATTACAACTTTCAGAGAAAACTTCAAAGATTTTAGTGAAAAGTTTTACATACCTAAACACTATCCGGAGTTTTCAACGAAAAATATATTAATTCTTGAGTATGTTGAAGGATTTAAGATAAATTCATCAGAAGATATAAAAAGATATAACCTTAACGGAAAAGAGTTGGCAGAACTTATAACTGATGCCTATTACAAGATGGTATTTAAAGACGGATTTTACCATGCAGACCCTCATCCGGGGAATTTTATAATCACAAGAGAAGGAAAGGTATGTCTTGTAGATTTTGGAATGGTTGGAACTTTATCAAAAGAGAAGAAAAAACTTCTCTACGAACATATATTCGCAGTTATAAATAAAAATACAGAACTGGCTATGAACTTTTACGAAGGAATGGGAATGATAACTCCAAAAACAGACATTGATAAATTGCAAATCTATGCTGAATTCTTCGTTGATAAATACTATAACAAAACTTTGGCAAACATAAACCTAAAAGATATGGTCCTTGAAATAATAGATTTAGTAAGAGAGTGTAGTTTAAAACTACCTACTTCCTTAGCTTATTTAGGAAAAGCTTCGATAGGCCTTGATGGAGTTATAAGAGTTCTTGATGAAACATTTAATCCCACTGAGAGATTGACAAAGTTTTTGACAAAAACATTTAAAGACCAATTAAAAGATTTAATTGAAGACAGTTCAAACATTTTCAACTT
Organism: Hydrogenothermaceae bacterium; assembly: GCA_037478615.1. Taxonomy (GTDB): domain Bacteria; phylum Aquificota; class Aquificia; order Aquificales; family Hydrogenothermaceae; genus JAOABC01. The sequence goes on along the minus strand of JBBFMH010000006.1, from coordinate 15,650 downwards.
CTACTACCATCTACCTCTCAGATTAGACAAACTAATAAAAACTTTGGAAATAGAAAGATTAACTTTTAGAGTTATATTCAAAGACTTTGAAGAGATTAAACAATTTTATAAAAAACAGACAGACAGAATAGTGTTTGCAATACTTTCCGCAGGTTTTATAATAAGTAGCGGTCTGTTTTATACAGGAAAAAAGGAAGATTTAGCAGATATCAGTTTAACCATCGGTTTTATTTTCTTAACAGTATTGATTTACAGATTTGTAAGAGATTTATAAAACTTTACACATTACCGAAAAATATAATAGAATTAGTTTTTAAACTAATTTAGGAGGTTTGTGATATGTTAAAAAAACTGAAAAACCCGGTGATAGCTCTATCAATGGCAGGATACTTTACATTCCTGTCAACATCTCCAGCTACCGCCTCAATAGTGGAATCACAGTTTTCTTCTAAACAGGAAAATGTGTTAAGTCAGAGAGATATTGAGATTAACAAAATACAGAGAGCTTTAGAAAATGAACTTGTAAAAGAAAAGCTAAAAGCCTATGGCTTAACTGATGAAGAAGTTAAAGAAAAATTATCAAAGATGTCGGATGAACAGATACATATGTTAGCTCAAGCTTCTGACAAAGTTTTAGCTGGTGGTGATGGAGTTGGAGCAGTAATCGGAGTATTATTAATAATACTTTTAATCATAATAATCCTAAAGCTGCTAAACAAAGAGATAATTATAAGATAATTGAATAGATTCTTTAGTTTCATACTTTTAACCGGTTTACTTTATTACACATGGGGAACACACATAGAGGGTGTTCCCTTTGTAAAGCAAAAAACAGATTTTTGTGGGCCTGCATCTTTGTCTTCTGTTTTTGGTTTTTATGGTTTAAATATTTCACAGGAAGAGATAGGCAAATATGTCTACAATGATAAACTAAAAGGTGCTCTTATAACAGATTTAGAAAACTTTGCCAAAGAAAGAGGATTTAAAACGATACTAAAAAGATCATCTATTGAAGAGATTAAACATTTTATTGATTTAAATCAACCTGTCATTGCCCTTATAGACCTTGGTTTCTGGGTTATATCAAAGCCCCACTACATAGTTATATTTGGCTACAATGAAAAAGGATTTATAGCCCATACCGGTTACGAACCGGAGAAAATTATAGAATACAGAGAGTTTGAAGAGAGATGGGAAAAATTAGGAAAAGTTATGTTGGTTATATACAGATAATATTAAGTTTTATTGTTTTTTTATCTATATCTTCCTGTAGTATACCAAAAATCATTGTCTATGATGATCCACTAACAGCTGAGGAACACAACGATTTAGGTGTAATCTATGAAAAGAAAAATATGTATGACCTTGCAGAAAAAGAGTATAGAAAAGCAATAAGCAAAAATAAAAACTGGTATTTACCTTACTTTAATCTCGGGAATCTGTATTACAAAAAAGGTGATTTGGATCAATCTATAGAATATTACAAAAAAGCTTTAGAGAAGGAAAACAGACCAGAGATTTTAAACAATCTTGCTTACGTTTTGTATGAAAAAGGTGAATACACAGAGGCTTTAAAGTACATTGAGATGGCATTAAGAATAGATAAAAAACAGGAATATTTAGACACCTACAATAAAATAAAGGAAAAACTTAGAGATTTGAAACCCTCCCCGTAGGGAGGGATAGTTTTTATAATTTGACTACATCAACAGCTCTTGGACCTTTGTCCTCTTGGACTATATCAAACTCAACCTTTTGTCCTTCTTCTAAATTTTTAAACCCGGAACCTTTGATAGCTGAAAAATGAACAAATATATCTTGTCCATTATCATCCCTTGTGATAAAGCCGAACCCTTTTTTAGAGTCAAACCACTTTACTGTTCCAACAACTCTCATACTATGACCTCCTTACAACCTTACAACATTAGCCGCTTTAGGACCTTTTTCATCCTGAGCAACTTCAAACTCAACCTTCTGTCCTTCCTCAAGAGTTTTAAATCCTCTTGATTGGATGGCAGAGAAATGAACGAAAATGTCTCCTTGACCATCATCTCTTGTGATGAAGCCAAAGCCTTTCTTTGAGTTGAACCACTTAACTGTACCTGTGATACGCATGTAACTAAAACCTCCAAAAAATTAATTAAAAATTCCCCTTCTTAGAAGAGGTTTAAAGAAACACTACTTTACGGGACTTCTTAGATTTTCCCCTCTTGAAGCTGCACTTCTTTAAACATCTTCTGTTTTAGTAGAGAATAGTATGAGACTTTTTGTATATAAAGTCAAGTGAAAGATGCACTTTTTTGTAGCATGCTTTCGTTATTCCTATCTTGTCAAATTGACAAAAAAGTAATAATATTATTCAAACAACCTATAAGGAGTGGAAATTATGGAGATATCATATCTTAGAATATCTGTAACAGATAAGTGTAATTTAAAGTGTTTCTACTGTAGACCAGATAACATGGAGTTTATTCCGCAGGATGAAATTCTGAGATACGAGGAGATAGCGAAGCTTGTAAAAGCAATGACAAGATATGGTTTAAAGAAAGTTAGGATAACAGGTGGGGAACCTTTAGTAAGACCTCAGATAGAGAAACTTATAGAGATGATTTCCAGCATCCCCCAGATAGAAGACATAGGAATGACCACAAATGGAATAACACTTGCCCAGCATGCAGAAAAACTAAAAAAAGCTGGATTAAAAAGATTAAATATAAGTATAGACAGTTTAAAGCCTGAGTTGTTTTATAAGATAACAAAAGGAAGATTAGAAGATGTAATAGAAGGTATAAAGGTATCAAAAAAACTTGGATTTAAACCTATAAAAGTAAACGCAGTTGTGATAAAAGGTTTAAACGAAGACGAAGCATTAGAATTTGTAGATTTTGCTATAGAGTATGATGTTGAAGTAAGATTCATTGAGATGATGCCACTTGGACAAGGCTCTATTAGGTGGGATTTAGATATGGTAAAACCTTTGGATCAGATAAAAGAGAAGATAGAACAGAAATTTGGAAAGTTAATTCCTACTACTTCCATAGGAAGTGGAGCTGCAAGAGTCTATGAGATACCAGATTACAAAACAAAAATAGGCTTCATAACACCTATATCAAATCCTTTCTGTGATGGATGTTCAAAACTTAGGTTAACTGCGGAGGGAAGTATAAAACTCTGTTTGCGGACTGATGAAGAAATTCCAGTTAAGGATGTACTTAGAGACGGAACTGACGAAGACCTTGACAACTTTATAAAGAGAGTCTTAATTGCAAAGGAGATATCTAATGCAAACATACAGAAATCTAACTACTTATTTTCAGACTGTGTAAGAGTTATGACCTCAATAGGTGGGTAAGTTTATGGTAAAATAGCTCTATGGAAGCTACTGTAATCATTCCTGTTTATAACGGAGAAAAGTTTATTAAAAATGCTGTAAATTCTGTTTTAAATCAAACATTTGAAGATTTTGAGATTGTTATAGTTGATGATGGATCTACTGATAAAACAGTAGAAATTATTGAGAGTAATTTTAAAGATATCTTAGACAGTAAACTTCGGATTATAAAAAATCATAAAAATATGGAAAGGTCTTACAGTAGAAATATAGGTGCTGAAAATGCAAAAGGAAGATTTGTATTCTTTTTAGATTATGATGATGAGTGGGAAAAAGATTACTTAACAGAGTCTATAGTAGAACTTAAAGACAACGATATTGTATATTCATTTCCAAGAACATTTATAGATGAAAATAACAAGATTATAAGAGTTTCAAAGAAGACTATACCTGAAGATGTTGGTAAGATTATATTCTCCGGACAGATTGGCTATCCTTCTGCCTCCGGCTTTAGAAAAGAGTCATTTTTAGGGTACAGGGAAGATATAATACTTAGGGAAGACTGGGAGATATTTATAAGGAGTTATTTAAGAGGTCTAAAGATAAAAATTTTAGACAATAATAAAGTACTTATGAGAGAGCACAGAAACAGGACAAGCAGAAATATAAGAATGCTTTACTCGAGCTTAAAAGTTTATGAAGATTATAGAGATAAAGTTCCCAAAGAGTATAAAGCAGATTTTCTTTTTCATGTTGCAGATATAAACTTAAGATTTGGAAATCTTCCCACAGGTTGGAAACTTCTATTTACAGCTATAAAAGAAAATCCATCAATTATTTTAGATAGAAGAAATGTTTTATCTGTGCTAAAAAGAGGATTCAGAATAGATAGATTCTTAGATAAAAAAGGTGGCATGTAGCCACCTATCACTAAAAGTTTAAAACTATTGATCTATCTCCAGTATTTACAAAGTTTAAGAATGTAGCAGCACCAACTGGCTTTTCTACACCATCTATTAAATCCTCATAGTTATAACCAAAAAGTGTCATAGCAGTTTGACATGGAAACAGCTTAACATCTAAATCTTTAGCATCCTGAATAAGCTTTTCCAAAGATGGAACCTTGTGTTTCTCCATCATTCCTTTCATCATAGAGGTTGCAAAATCCATCATACCGGGCATAATTGTGAGAATTTGAGGAACGGTAACAGGCATAGGCATTGCAGGATTACCAATAGGGGAAACTTTTAGGTTTTTATGTTTCTCTCTATGGATCGCATTAAGCCCATAAAAACTGAAAAACATTCCAACTTCCATACCCATAGAAGCTGCTGTTGTCCCAATTATGAAGGCAGGCATAACTTTGTCCAACGTCCCACTTAAAACGATTATTCCTACTCTCGTCGCCATGTCTCAACCCCGTATATAAAAATATATTTAATATATTTTATGTTAACACCCTAAGTATATCATTAAAAATGACATATATCATCAATGTCCCCAGTAGAGCAAAACCAAAGTATGCCAAATACTCTTTTGCTTTTTCCGGAAGAGGTCTTCTTATAATTGTTTCTATAAGAAGTATAAGGATAAGACCTCCATCTAAGACAGGTATAGGTAAGAGATTAAGGTATCCAAGTTGAAGTGACATAAATGCCATCGCAAATAGAAAGGTTGTGATACCTGTCTCTAAAGCTTCTCCGGAAAATTTTGCTATAGAGAGAGGTCCACCGAGAGTTTTAAAGGACACTTCACCGGTTATTAGCCCTTTTACAACTCCATATATGGCTGCAGTAAGCTCAGCTGTCTTTTCTAAACCTTTATTAACAGCTTCTGCAAAAGAGTACTTCACAACCCTTTGGTCAAATGCTGGAGATATTCCAACTGTATATTTTTTCAACTCCTGATTATACTCTGCATTAACCGTAATACTGAATATATTTTCACCTCTTTTTACTATAAGGTTAATTGGATTATTATCTTTAATACTCATCATATACTCAGCAAATTCATACCAGCTACCTATAGGTTTACCGTTTACTCCTATTATAATATCACCTTTCTGTAATCCTGACTTCTCTGCAGGAGAGTTTTGAATTATAGTTCCCACTTTAGCAGGTATCAAAGGAGATATACCTATACTATCTTTTGTTAAATCCTCCGGAATATTAACGGCTATCTTTTGGATTTCTCCTCCTCTCTGGATTGTAAAAACAGCAGTTTTACCAGATTTAAGACTTACATCCATCATAAACTCTTTCCAATTTTTAACTTCTTTATCATCTACTTTAACAATTTTATCAAGAGGTTTTATTCCAGCTTTATCTGCAAAAGAGTTTTTCTCAACATATCCAACTTCTACAGGCTGAGAAAGATAAGCAGGCTCTTTTATTCCGATCATGTAAACAGCTACAAAAAGTATAACAGCCAAAACTATATTGAAAAGTGGTCCAGCAAAGGCTATCAACATCTTCTGCCAGTTAGGTTTTGAATGGAAAGACCTTGGATCTGAGAAAGCTTCCTTATTCACATTACCTTGAACAGGCTCCGTCATAGAATCTTCACCATACATCTTCACATATCCACCAAGAGGTATGGCAGCAATCTGATAAACGGTATCATCTTTACCTTTCCATTTAAAGATAGGAGGACCAAAACCTATAGAAAAGGACTCTACCTTAACACCAAAAAGTCTCGCAAAAAGAAAATGTCCAAGTTCATGTATAGTTATCAAAACTCCAAGTAGTATCAAAAATGCCAAAACGGTCATACTTTTAAAAACCTCCAAAATTATTGAAAGAAAAATTATATATCAAAATATTAAATACACAATTAACCAACAGATAAAATCACCTTAAAGGTTGTTCCCTCTCCTTCTTTACTGAAAACCTTTATCTGTCCCTTATGGGCTTCTATTACAGCTTTTACTAAACTTAAACCCAATCCACTTCCATAAAAAGACCTACTTTCATCTACCATAAAAAATTTCTCAAATATTTTATCTATCTTATCAGTCGGAATTCCCAATCCTGTGTCTTGAACTTCAATAACCACCTTATCTCCCTCTCTTTTCAATAGTATAAACACCTTCCCATTTTCCACATTAAACTTTATGGCATTGTCTATAAGATTTGCTATAGCTCTTGAAAGTAATTTAGGATCAGCCTCAATCTCTATACCTTCTTCAATATCACACTCAACTTTTACCTTTTTAGAGGTTCCATAATCTTTAAACAGTTGACATAACTTTAAAACTGACTCAGATAAATTCATTTTCTCAGATTTTAATTTATAAGCTCCTGACTCTATTTTAGATATTGTTAGGAGGTCTGCTATCATCTGGTTTATTATCTCTGTCTCTTCAAGAACATATCCTAAAAGATCACTACATTCTTTTGGCATATTATTTCTTATAATAGCATTCTCTATAGATGATCGTATCCTTGCAATCGGTGTTTTAAGGTCATGGGCTATACTTTCAGAGGTTTCTTTTATAGTATTTACAAGAATCTGAATCCTATCAAGTAAGGTATTTATTACGGTAGCAAGGTCATCTATTTCATCTCCGCTTCCTGTTGTTTTTACTCTCCGGTTTAAATCCATGCTACTGGATATATCTTTTGCTGTCTCAGATATCTTTTTAAGTTTTCTTGTAATTGTAGCAGTAAGAAATAAACCTCCTATAACTGATATAAAGAAAGTTATTGTAGAAGATATAAAGAAAATATCTTGAAGTCTATTTAAAAGTTTATTATTTGAAAATGTAGATTTTCCAATAACTAATGTATATCTATTTGACAATTTATATATCAAAACATAGTAGTTATTTATAGTTTTAAACAAATAATAATCTGGTTTTTTATCAATAACTTCTTTTAAAGGTATAGATATAAACTCCCCAACTGTAAAAATTTCTTTCTCATCTTTATAAACTTTAAAAAATTGATCTGACATATTAAGTATTTCAGTCTCTTTTTTTATCTGTTTCAGTAATCCATCTAATTTTTCTTGTTTATATAGTATTTTATAAGATTTTGCCTTTTCAAGAAGTTGTTCTTTGGTTCTGTTATCTAGATAAGCTTCAAAAAATGAGTAAACCATAAAGAATAAAATTAAAAATGATAGGAATATTATACCTGTATAAAGTAAGATAACTCTAAATGCTATCTTTTTGTAAAATTTAGCTACCTTTAAGGACATAACCAAAGCCACGGACTGTGTGGATAAGTTTTCTATCAAATTTTTTGTCTACTTTCTCTCTAAGTCTGTGTATATGAACATCTACTATATTACTTTCTATATCAAAATTTATATCAAATACATTTTCAAGTATCATATTTCTTGTCACTATCTTTTCCGCATTCTCAACTAAATATTTAAGAATATCAAACTCTTTCGCAGTTAAATCTATCTTTTTATCTCCTCTTTTAACTTCCTTTTTGACAAGGTCTATAGTTAAATCTTCATACTTTAACTTTGTAACATCTTCGAGCTTTTTGCTTCTCCTAAGTAGTGCATTTATTCTGGCAATAAGTTCCGGAAAGCTGAAAGGTTTTGTGAGATAGTCGTCCGCTCCGATCGAAAGTCCCTTAACTTTATCCTCTACATCTGACTTTGCACTCAGTATCAGAACCGGAGTTTGAATATTCTCTGCTTTTATCCTCTCTAATATCTGATAGCCGTGTAATTTTGGGAGCATAAGATCAAGTATTATGATGTCGTATGTATCATAATCAAGATAATTAACAGCCTCTTCTCCATCAAAGGCCTGATAAACATCAAACTCCATATCTTCTAATCTTCTCTTTATCTGGTTGGACAAAATCTTATCATCTTCTATAAGAAGAGCTTTCATCTGCCTCTCTCATCTTATTTTTTATGATACTATCTATTATATCTTTCTTTAACAGACCTACGAATGTGTTGTTATATATAACTGGAACTTCATCTAAATCATTCTTTAGCAGAATTTTGTATGCAGTTGTAATCTTATCGGAAGGGTCTAAACTAAACCTAAACTTTTTTGCAAAATCTCCGGCAGTTTTACTTTCCAATTCAAAGGAAGGTATTTTCTTTATATCATCATAATTTAAATAGAGTATCTCTCCGTCTTTTGAGATAACCGGATACAGCTTTGTTTTATAAAATGGATAGTACATATTTATATAGTTTTCAATAGGATCAGAGTAAAAAAGAGGGGTCATTGTTGTAAGGAAGTTATCTACTCTGTAGTTTGATAGAAGTAAATAAAGCTTGGTACTCAAGTATGCCTGTTTTGATGCTCTTTTTATAAAGATACCCAAAAAAACAAGCCATATACCATTTATGAAATTACCTGTAATGAAAGAAAGGATACCTATCAGTATAAGAAAATTGCCGAAGTAATTACCTATCTTGGATGCTATATCTGTGGCTTTCAATAGACCTTTTTTATTCCAGAGAATAGACCTGAGAATCCTACCACCATCAAGTGGAAAAGCCGGAATAAGATTAAAAGCTCCAAGAGAAAAGTTAACTAAAAACAGATAGTTTATAAATCCGTTAAAAAGGTCATCCTTAGGGTAAAAGTAAGCAAAGGTAAAAAATAAAGCTGCCAACATAAAACTCATTATAGGTCCGGCTATAGCTATCTTAAACTCCTGAAAAGGACTCTTAGGTTCCTGTTCCATCATTGCAACTCCACCAAATATAAAAAGGTGGATATCTCTAACAGGAATACCTTCCCTGATCGCAACCAATGAATGGGAAAGTTCATGAAGTAGAACACTTATAAACAAGAAAAGTGCAGAAATTATGCCAGCAAACAAGTAATAATATGTAGGGTAGTTAGTATATATATGTGGATAAAAGCCTTCTGATAGAGAAAAGGAGACCAGCAAAAAAGCAAATAACCAACTTATATCTATATTTACTGTAATACCAAATACATTTACCAACGGATAAGAATATCTAAGGTTCACCTTCTTTTCTTCCTCTTTTTCGGTTTTAAAGTACTGTAAATGATATCTGTAAATATATGTATAATCTCCGCAATTAAAAGTCCAACAAAGAATGAAATAACTATAGGATTAGTTATTATATACCAATCAAAATCTATCAGACCAAGATAACCGCTAAATGTTTTATCTCCAAAATTTATCAGTATAAATTTAAGCACAAAAAGGGATATAAGAAATATAGCCCCCAGATATACAAGTTTTGTTAATGTTCCGTAAAACGGGATGTGAGAGATTCCACGATGGGAAAATAACCTTGTGTATGGATACCAAAAAAATTTTAATATTTTCCATCTCTTATTTACAGATGAGTGATAAATGTCATTATCGGGAGAAAGTAAAAAAGTCCCAACCATATAACCAACTGTAAAACTGACAAACTCTGTCGGCTGTAAATAGTAAACTATCGGACCAAAAGCTGCTAAATTTACCAGATCATGAGCTCTTCCGGAAGCCAAAAACTTCCCTTAATCTGCAATACTTATTACATAAAACTCCGCTCTTCTATTTGTAAACCTATCAACACTATTATCATTGGATACAAGATATCTATCTTTACCTATACCTTCTATAACTATCCTATCGGACTCAACACCCATCTTTGTAAGATATTTTTTAACAGATAATGCTCTTTTCATGGCAAGTTTGTCATTATAGCCCTTAGGACCTATGTTATCCGTATATCCAACTATCTTAACTTTAACATCCTTATGCATCTTTAAAAATTTTGCCACCACATTAAGATATGGTAAATACTCTTTTTTAATATCTGCTCTATTAAAATAGAAATGAACCCTGACAGGTTGATTAAGAGGATTTACATCTTCTCTTTTCGTTTCAGTAACGACATGCTGTTTCTCCTCCTCTTTCTTATCAATTACAGCAATAGTCTGAGGTTTTTCCTCTTTTTTATCATATATATCCGGATTAGTTCCCATCTCTATCTCTTTATAACAAGGAATACCATCCCCATCTTTATCACTGTATATATTTTTCTCCACTAAAGATAGATAATAATTTATCTTTACCGGATAACTGATAGTATCTACAGAGTTTTCTCTAATGACAATATCTCTTTTATCTTCCTTTTTTGCCACCTTATACGAATCAATACAGGTTTTTACATATCCTATCTCTAAGGGTCCACACTCCTTAAATTTAGACTCTACAATATACTCTTCTTTTGAACCTGTTTTTCCACCTCTTTTTAATGTTTCTAAATAGGTCTCTGCATAGGCAAATTCTTGAGGTGAACACTCTTTACCATGCATCTGAGATAATCTATCTAACTTTGATTGTAACTCCGTTACATCAACGATAACACTATCCCCTGCAAAAGATACACCGAAACTTAGAGAGATTAAACATCCACAGATAAATAACTTTCTCATTTTTCTACCCCTTTAAATGTTTTCTCAATCGCCTTTAAAGACCATTCTATAGATTTTTTTGAAGCTTCAACGGCATTATCTAAGCTAAAATTTGAAGCACTTTCTTTTGCTATACTGTAGTAAGCAGATGCTTTTGAATACTCATACGGAGCTTTCACATGGGCACCAGATTCATATGCTTTTTTTAACGCATCTCTTGCCTGATCTAAGTATTCAGAGGTAGTAATCCCCGCATTTTGAGCAAAACTAACACCTGCAAAAATAAGAATAGACAATATTATCTTCCTCATTGATATCTTCCTCCTTTTAATACATATTTTCGGCATAATTTAGATATTCTTAACATTAATTATAATATTAAGATTAAAATTTAGCCAGAGGTTTTTAAATGGATTTAAGAGATATTATAAAAGAGAGAGTTTTGGTTATAGATGGAGCTATGGGAACGATGCTTCAATCTATGATTATTCCCCTTGATGCCTGGGAAGGAAAGGTTGGTTGCAATGAGATTTTAAACCTAAATGCTCAGAATATTGTTGGTCAGATACATAGAAAGTACTTAGAGGCTGGGGCAGATTTAATAAAAACAAACACATTTGGATCCCTTCCATGGGTATTAGATGAGTATGGTATAGGAGATAGAACTTATGAAATAGCAAAAGCTGGAGCAGAGATAGTTTCTAAGCTGTGTAAAGAGTTTTCTACCGACGATAAACCAAGATTTACAGCAGGTTCATTAGGTCCTGGAACCAAACTTCCATCATTGGGACAGATAGACTATGACACCATGTATGAAGGATACAAAATTGCAGCTTTAGGACTTATAGATGGTGGTGTTGATGTTTTTCTCTTAGAAACTTTTCAGGATCCACTCCAGATAAAGGCTGCCCTTCACGGATTGGAAGATGCGTGTAGAGAGAGGAATGTAGATATTCCCATAATGGTATCTGCTACAATAGAGACATCTGGAACAATGCTAATAGGAACAGATGCACAGACTCTTGCTGTAATAATGGAACCTTTCAATATACTAACACTTGGATTTAACTGTGGTGTCGGGCCTGATTTGGTAGAAAAACATCTGAAAAAACTATCGGAGGTTTGGAGTGGATATATGTCAGTCCATGCAAATGCTGGACTTCCAGAAAATAGAGGTGGATACACATACTATCCTATGGATGCCCAGGAGTTTGCAGAGAGAGAATCTGCTTTCGTTGATATTCCAGGGGTGGCAATAGTTGGGGGATGTTGTGGAACAACTCCGGCACATATAAAAGCACTTTTTGAGAAGGTGAAAGGTAAGAAACCAAAACCACCAATTGGAAAACAACCAAGATCATTAGCATCTCTATTCTCCACACAACCTTTAAAACAAGACCCACCACCATTCTTAGTAGGAGAGAGGACTAATGCAACCGGCTCAAAACAGTTTAGAGAGATGCTTCTCAGAGAAGATTACGATGCAATACTTGCAGTTGCACAGGAACAGGTAAAAGCTGGATCCCATGCACTTGATGTATCAGTTAACTTTGCCGGAAGAGATGAGATAAAAGATATGAAAGAAGTTATAGGGAGATTTGTCCAAAAAATACCTATTCCTCTGATGCCGGACTCAACACAACCAAAAGCATTGGAGACAGCACTTAAACTGATAGGTGGAAAGCCAATAATAAATTCTGCAAACCTTGAAGATGGAGAGAAAAAATTTGATATAGTGTGTCAGCTTGCAAAAAGATTCGGGACAGCACTGGTTCTTTTAACAATTGACGAAAAAGGCATGGCAAAATCAAAAGAGAGAAAGATAGAAGTAGCAGAAAGAATGTATCAGAGAGCCGTAAATATACACAACATAAATCCACAAGACCTTGTATTTGATATGCTCACATTTACGGTAGGTAGTGGAGACCCAGAGTATAGGGATGCTGCAATTCAGACAATAGAAGCTATAAGAGAGTTTAGTAAACGACATCCGGAAGTTGGTTTTGTTCTGGGAATATCAAACGTTTCATTTGGACTTGATATGAATGCTAGAAAATATCTAAACTCCGTATTTTTACATCACTGTATCCAAGCCGGATTAACAATGGCTATAGTGAATCCTAAACATCTCATACCTTTCCACAAGATATCAGAAGAGGACAGAAAAGTATGTGAAAATCTGCTGTTTAATGTTTGGGAAAACGGAGAAGATCCATTATTTAAATTTATAAATCACTTTTCATCAAAAAAATCAGAAATTAAAGAAGATAAAGAAGATGAAAATTTACCTACAGAGGAAAAGATTAAAAAATATCTCATAGATGGAGAGAAAGATAAATTAATAAGAGCTGTTGATGAAGCAAGACATAAAATACCTCCGGAAAAAATAATAAATGAGATACTTATAGATGGAATGAAATATATAGGAGATCTCTTCGGTGAAGGAAAGATGCAACTTCCTTTTGTTCTTCAGTCTGCAGAAAGTATGAAAGCGGCTGTTGATTATCTAAATCAGTTTCTTCCTAAAACTTCTCAAAAAAACAGGGCAACATTGGTTCTTGGAACTGTTAAAGGAGATGTTCATGACGTTGGTAAAAATTTAGTTGATATAATCCTTACAAACAACGGCTTTAAAGTTATAAATCTTGGGATAAAGGTAGAGTTAGAGCAGTTTTTAAAAGCTTATGAAGAACATAAAGCGGATGCAATAGGAATGAGTGGACTACTTGTAAAATCAACCCTTGAGATGAAAAACAACCTTGAAGAGATGCAGAAGAGAGGTATAAAGGTTCCAGTTTTACTTGGAGGAGCAGCCCTTAATAAAAAGTTTGTTGATGAATACTGCAGACCTATATACGACGGACCTATATTTTACTGTAGAGATGCTTTTGATGGTATAGAAGCTATGACAAGGACAGAGAAGGGAATATTTGATACAGAACTATTCAAAGAGAATATAGAAACAGAAATAAATATAGAAGAGAAGGCAGACATACCACCTATAACCGATATACAGATGCCTTCCCGTGAATATCCGGTTCCAACTCCTCCGTTCTGGGGTAGAAAGGTTTGGATACATAGAGACAGCCAGGATTATGATTATATAAAGAGTCTTGCTTTTGAGTGGATAAATAAAGGTGCCTTATTTAAAAGGGCATGGGGATACACACGGGCAGACAGAAGTTATGAAGAATACCAAAAATTAAAGGAACAGGAGATTTTACCTAACTTTGAAAGATTTAAAAGGATGCTTATTGATGAGGATATATTCCAGCCAATCATTATATATGGCTATTTCCCTTGCAGATCAGATTTATATCTAAGAGTAAAGGAAAACGATAATACAGAAAGCTCACTTTATATATTTTCAGAAGGTGAAGGGTGGAAAGATGAAGAGTCAGTAAACAGAGAACCTCTAGAAGTAGTTATAAAAAGGGCAATCATGAAAATGGACTTTCCAAGAAGCAGTAAACCACCATACAGGTCAATTCCGGACTTTTTCCACGATGATAGACATGATGTTATTGCATTTACAGTCGTATCTGCTGGAAAAAAGATATCAGAAGTAGAAAACAGGCTGTTTAAAGAAGGTAAATACAAAGATTACCATCTATTACACGGACTTGGTGTTGAGCTTGCTGAAGCCTTGGCAGAGATAGTCCATAAAAAGATAAGGATAGAACTTGGCATAGCAAAGGAAGAGGGTGAAAGTATTGAAGATATAAACTGGAAAGTTGGTAGATATCAAGGAGTAAGATACTCTCCTGGATATCCTGCTTGTCCGGATTTAACCTTAAATGATAAGCTGTTTCAGCTTCTCAAACCTCAAGAATTAGGTATAGAACTTACAGAAACCCATCTAATAGTCCCTGAACAGTCAACTGCAGCAATAGTAGTGTATCACCCAGAGGCTAAATACTTTAATATTTAAAGTTATATACACTTACTTTAATTAAATCAATAAAAGATAAAAGCTCGTCTATACTTGAGGGTAGGGGGAGTTTTATCTTTTCGATAGATTGGGTTATTACTTTATGTATATCTGTAAACTTTATTTTACCTTCTAAAAATAGATTAACTGCGATCTCGTCTGCAACAGTTAAAACCATAGGATAACTTCCGGCTAACTTTCCACAATCAACAGCAAGTTTTAAAAGTGGAAACTTTTCATAATCTGGTTTATAGAAAGTTAAAGAACCTATCTCATAAAGTTTTAACGGTTTTATATTTAAAAACTTTCTCTCTCCAAATATAGCATAGGATATAGGAATTCTCATATCGGGACAGGACATATTAGATATAACTGTTCCATCACAGAACTCTACCATTCCATGTACTATACTCTCAGGATGTATAATCACATCAATCTTATCGTAATCATAGCCAAATAGATAATGGGCTTCTAAAACTTCAAATCCCTTATTCATAAGGGTAGCACTGTCAACAGTTATCTTTTTACCCATACTCCATTTAGGATGATTTAAGGCATCATCAACAGTTATGTTTCGAAACTCTTCCAAAGGTTTGTGTAAAAATGGCCCTCCGGAAGCAGTTAAGATTATCTTGTCTATACATTTATTTTCTAATCTCAATATCTGATGTATGGCGGAATGCTCACTGTCCATAGGAGTAACTTTTTTAATCCTATCTTTTAACATCTCACCAAGACAGATTATAGACTCCTTATTTGCGGTAGCGAGTTTTTTATCAGCATTCAATATAAGATAAGTAGGTTTTATGCCATCTATTCCAGAGATAGCATTTATGTAAAGATCAACATCTAAGTTGAGAATATCTTCTATATTTGATTCATTTATAACCTTTGAACCGTAAAATCTGTCTTCATTGAAACTATGAATATAAACATACTCAGGATGGAATTCTAAAACCTGATTTTTAAGTTTTTCTGAAGGTTTAGATGCTCCAAGAATAACTGGTTTTACATAATCTCTA
>JBBFMH010000005.1:0-25850 GCA_037478615.1 Hydrogenothermaceae bacterium | reverse complement strand
TGATATATCACCGAAAGATTATGTGAAAGTTGAAAGTTATGCTGATTCAAGGGGATTACAGATAGTAGGTATATACCATTCTCATCCGGATCATCCTGACAGGCCATCTCAAACAGATCTTATGTATGCTTTGGAAGATATGTCCTATATAATTCTGTCTGTTAAAAATGGAAAAGCAGAAAGTTTTAGAAGCTGGTATTTGAAAGATAAAAAATTTGAGGAAGAAGAGGTAAAAGTAATTTGAGAAATGTTTATTTGGTTGGTTTTATGGGAAGTGGTAAATCAACAGTAGGTAAGCTTATATCTCAAGAGTTAGGTTATAGATTTGTTGATATAGATAAGGAAGTTGAAAATCAAGAGGGTATAACAATTAGGGAAATCTTTGAAAAATTTGGAGAACAGTATTTTAGAAATTTAGAGAAAGAAAAACTTAAAGAGTTTATAGATAAATATGGATACGTTGTATCAACTGGGGGAGGATTAGGAGCTGATAAGCAGATGATGGAGTTAATGAAGTCCTCAGGAGTTGTGATATGGATAGATGCATCTCTTGAAGAGATTCTAAATAGATGTCAGAATGATACAGATAGACCACTGTTAAAACTACCTTATGAAAAAGTTAGGGAGTTATACGAAAGGAGAAGAGAGATTTATAAATTATCTGATATACATATTCATACAGATGGAAAAACACCTCTTCAGATATTTGAAGAGATCCAGAGAAAATTGAAAAGATGAAGATATTTACTGGAATAGATATAGTAAAAAACTCAAGGATAGAAAAAGCATATAAAAGATTCGGTGATAGATTTTTAAGGAAAGTATATACAGATGCCGAAATTGAATACTGTAGATCAAAAACGGATTTTATAAGTTGTATCTCTGCAAGGTTTGCAGCAAAAGAGGCTACTATTAAAGCCTTTTATAAAGCAAAAGGTGTAGTTCTACATTTTAGAGATATAGAGATCTTGGGAAAATCCGGAGAGCCTGCAGTAATTTTTCTGCATAATTACAGAGAGTTGCTAAATGATTGTTTTATAGATATTTCTTTATCTCATGAGGATGATTTCTCCGTAGCATCTGCCTTTGTTATTCTATATTAGTGCAAACTTCAGAATGCATACCTTTTTTTACATTATATTATAAATAAATCTCTTTTCATTTGGCATGATTTTTGCCATATAAAAAGCAAAACGGGAAGCGGAGGAGTGTCATGAAAGTTGAAAATATGGATAGAAACCAGATAATAAAGGAATACTTACCAAAAATCAGCTATATAGTAAAGAGTTTAAAACATGAAAATCTCCCTCCTATAGTAGATGAGGAGGACTTAATTCAGGTTGGAGTTTTGGGGTTAATAGATGCGATAAATAAATATGATCCTTCAAAAGGGGTGAAGTTGGCAACGTATGCTGAGATGAGAATAAGAGGACATATAATAGACCATCTAAGAGAACTTGACTGGATACCAAGAACTATAAGGTCTAAGCTTAAAAACTTAGAAAACAAGATTGCAGAGTTAGAAACTAAGTTGGGAAGACAGGCTAAAACAGAAGAGATAGCACAGTATCTCGGTATGGATGTAGATGAATATATGAAGTATGCTGAAGGTGTAATGAATAAAATCCTTATATCTCTGGACAGTAATGTAAAAGATGATGAAGGTGAAGAACAACATCTATGGCAATTTATAGCAACTTCCGATGATACGCCAGATAAGATAGTTGAAGAAAATGAGCTTAGAGATATATTGGTAGATATTATTAAAAGTAAACTTGACGATAAAGAGAGATTGATAATAACACTTTACTACTATGAGGAACTGTCTATGAAAGATATAGCTTACGTCCTTAATTTAACTGAGTCAAGAATATCACAGATGCATACAAAAATTATGTTAAAATTAAGAAAGGAAATTTCCAAATATCTTTATAAAGAGGTAGGATGACAGAAGAGCAGATAAATATACTTATAGCAGATGCAGAGTCCTTTATATACTTTCAACAGAGGAAGATAGATAAGTTAATCCAAGATAAGGATATGTTATCACTGGAAGATTCAAGTCAGATATTCAAATATCTTGCGGATAGTTTAAGTAAGATCTCTAACTTACTTAGTAAAACAATGGAGATAGAGAACAGAGACAAACTGACAGATATATTTGAGATATCTTTAAATACTATTGGATGGGTTATATATACCCTCCCTACTTTGGAAATATACACAAATCTGTTTCCAGAAAACTTTACAATAAAGGATAAAGACATTCTTGATTATTTAGCTTATAATTTAATGGAACTTGAAAATATAGCATCAAATACAAATACACTTAAAAGCTTTTCATTAGATGTGGCAGATAATTTAAGAGAGGTATCCTCGTTGTTAGGACACCTCTCAGAGATATCAAAGAAAGGTATATACTTTAACTGACTATCTTCCTCTTACTAAGGAAAGTCCACCATCAACTATGATTGTCTGACCTTGAATCCACTTAGCATCTTCTGTACACAAAAACCCAACCACATCAGCTATATCTTCCGGCTGACCCATTCTTCCGAGAGGAGTAAGTTTTATAGTTCCTTCTTTTACCTCTTCGTAATTGGGGAAAAGTTGAATAGCTTCTGTATCTATCGGACCTCCAGATACACAGTTTACGTTTATTCCCATTGGACCAACTTCTACAGCAAGGTATCTTACTAACGTTTGAAGTGCAGATTTTGCAGATCCGTGTATAGCATAGTTTGGCATATAGTCTGTTGTTCCTGTTGATGATATGGCTACTATCTTACCTTTTCTTCCTTCCATAAGTTTTACCGCTCTCTGAGAAGACCATATAAAACCAAATGTAGTTATGTTGTATATTCTCAGTGTTCCTTTCTCTTTTAATCTTAAAAATGGAGCAAATCCTCCAACAACTTCCCTTCCGGAAGCAACAGCATTACTTACAAATATGTCGAGATATCCAAACTTCTCTGTTATCTCATCAAAAACCCTATCAATCTCCTCTTTTACACCAAAATCACCCTGTACTACATAACTTTTTCTACCAAGATTTTCTATCTCTTTTGCTACTTCTTCAGCTTTCTCTTTGTTTTTGTAGTAGTTGACAATTACATCTGCACCCATAGATGCAAGTTTTAATGCTATGGCTCTACCTATTCCCCTACTTGCTCCGGTGATAAAGGCTAACTTTCCTTCCAATGGCTTACAACTCATCTACTCACCTCTGATTTTTTGATAACTATTATAACATTAGCTAAAATTTCTCAATTTTTCCAAAACTTCATAAGCTCTCTTGCTGTATATACTTTCTTTTGCAAGCTCTACGCCTTCCTTTATAGAGCTAACTATACCTATGAGATGTAAAGAGAATGCCGAATTTAAAGCTACAAAGTCAGTTTTTGACGTTCTGTCTTGGCCTGTTAGTATATCCAAGGCTATCTTTTTGTTTGTTTCTATATCTCCACCTTCAACCTCTCTCAAATCTGTCTTTTTTAACCCAAAATCTTCCGGTTCCACGGTAAATATATCTATCTCCCCGTTATCAAGTTTACCTACTAATGTTTTTGTAGTGATGGAGACTTCGTCAAGCCCTTCAAGTCCATGAACGACATATGCTCTTTTTAAACCTAACTCTTTTAAAACTTCCGTTATAGGCTTAACTAAGCTCTCGTCATAAACACCTATAAGTTGGTAATCTGTTTTGGCTGGATTAGATAGAGGTCCAAGGATGTTAAATATAGTCCTAACACCTATCTCTCTTCTCTGTTTTATAACATTTTTCATTGCTGGGTGGAAAATAGGTGCA
The DNA here is from genome assembly GCA_037478615.1 of Hydrogenothermaceae bacterium. Lineage (GTDB taxonomy): Bacteria > Aquificota > Aquificia > Aquificales > Hydrogenothermaceae > JAOABC01. Next base: position 22,042 of record JBBFMH010000005.1, on the reverse strand, counting down.
AATAGAAAACCAAGTCCTATTTTCTCTATACTCTCGGCAACTTTCTCCGGTGTTATCTCTATATTTACTCCGAGAGCTTGCATAATGTCAGCACTGCCACATTTTGATGACACAGACCTATTTCCGTGTTTTGCCACTTTTCCTCCGGCACCTGCAACTACAAAGGCTGATATTGTTGAAACGTTGAATGTATCTACTTTGTCTCCTCCTGTTCCACAGGTATCTACAAGTTTAGATCTATCCTTAACTTCAACCTTTACGGCTTTTTCTCTCATTACTTTTGTAGCTGCTACGATCTCCTCTATACTTTCACCTTTCATCTTTAATGCAATAAGTATAGCTCCTATTTGAGCATCTGTTAAATTTCCCTCCATTATGTTGTTAAACAGGTCTTCCATCTCCTTAGCAGAAAGGTCTTCTCGATTAACTAATTTGTTTATATACTCCTTAATCATTTTTCCCCTCTGTATAGTTTAAAACTTCTTCTATGGATAGGTGTTATACCATACTTTTCTATCTCTCGGTAATGAAGCTCTGTTGGATAACCTTTATGTTTATCAAAGGAAAACTCCGGATAAAGCTGTTTATAATCTCTCATTATTCTATCTCTCGTTACTTTTGCAACTACACTTGCTGCTGCTACACAATGAACTGTTTCATCGGCTTTTTTTAATGATATCTGGTTTTTTAGTCCTAAATCTAAGTAATCTGTAATAACTATATCAAAATTCATCTTCAGATTTTCTAAGGCTCTCTTTGATGCAAGTTTTGTGGCATTTAGTATATTTAGTTGGTCTATCTCCTGAGCTGAAGCGATACCTATACCTACATATCCATTTTCTACTATGGTCTCAAAAAGCTTCTCTCTCTCTTTTTCCGATATCTTTTTTGAGTCTTTCGTTAAGAATGGTTTTTGATTTTTGGGAAGAATGACAGCAGCAGCAACAACGGGACCTGCTAAAGGTCCCCTGCCTGCCTCATCTATTCCGACAATTCTTTCATAACCTTTACCGTATAACTCTCTCTCAAGACTGTCCATTATTTTTGTTTTCTGTTGCAGCTTTAGATTCAGCAGCTCTCTTCTTAATTTCCCACTCTTTAAGTTCTCTAATTTTAGCAGCTTTACCTTTGAGATTTCTGACGTAGTATAGTTTAGCTCTTCTGACAACACCTCTTTTGACTACTTCTATCTTTTGGATAGACGGACATGCTATAGGGAATATTCTCTCCATTCCTACGCCGTAAGATACTTTTCTTACTGTAAAGGTTTTTCCTAATCCAGACCCTCTTACTCTTATAACCAATCCTTCAAATATCTGTGTCCTCTCTTTTTCACCTTCTTTTACTTTTAGGTGTAATCTTACTGTGTCTCCCGGTCTAAACTCCGGAATGTCCTGTGGAATATACTTTTGCTCAATCTCTCTTATAAGCTGGTGCATAATACTTCCTCCATTTAAAAAATTTAGCTAAAAATTATATCATATTTTCAACTAATTCCTAAATCTTTTAAAGCATTTTCAAATTTATATCTTCTCATAGTTTATTTTCCAATAACCATTTTTTTTAGAAATTTTTCCGGAAGTTGTTAATTTTTCTATCATTTTTAACATCTTTTTTGCTATGTCATCCACATCGTAAATTATTTTGTGATTCTCAAAGATACCTAAATAAAATGGATGGAATTTAGCTGATTCTTGTTGAGAGATAATTAAGGGACTTAAAAAATGTCCCTCAAACTCATCTCCACATTTTGAATAAAACTCTTCTATTCTTTTTTTCAAAGAAAGCTTAGAATCTGAAATTATTATAAGTACATCTATATCAGAAGTTGAAGTTAAATCTCCTCTTGCAGCAGATCCAAATATAACTATAGACTTAAGGTTGTTACCATAGCAATTTTTAATTTTTTCTATTAGAAAGTTAAGCTTATTTACTAAATTTTTGTAAAATACCGTTTTAATCATTTTCCTCTTCTTCCTTTCCTCTAAGTATCAGTTTTATTGGGCTGTTTTCAAATCCTAACACTGTCCGGAGATTGTTCTCTAAAAATCTAAGATAGTTTTCTTTAAAACCTTCTTTTTTATTTACAAAAAGTAAGAATGCCGGTGGTTTCCCATCAAGTTGTGTTGCGTAGTATATTTTAAGAGGTTTTCCTTGATATGAAGGTGGCTGTCTCAGAGATGTTATCTGTTTTATAGCTCTGTTTAACTGACCTGTTGATACTCTCTTAAATGCCTGTTGATACACATATTTTATCTTTTTTAGAAGTTCATTTATTCCAACTCTCTTTACTGTTGATGTCAAAACTATCGGTGCGTAATCTAAGAAGTAAAGTTTCTCTTTTGTTTTCTGAATAGCTTTTTCCAGTTCCTTCTGATTTAACCTGTCAATCTTATTTAGCACAATCACTGCCGGCTTGTATCTCCTCTGAATAAGTCCTGCTATCTTAGTGTCTTGCTCAGTTGCTCCTTCTGTAGCATCTATAACGAGGACAACCACATCCGCTCTCTCTATGGCTTCTATACTTCTTCCTACCGAGAAAAACTCTACTCCGTAATCCACTTTTGACCTTTTTCTTATACCTGCTGTATCTATAAATAGATACCTGTCTCCATCTTTTTCAAAGACTGTATCTACCGTATCTCTGGTTGTTCCTGGTATATCTGATACTAACGCTCTCTCTTCTCCGAGTATTCCATTAAGGAGTGAAGACTTTCCCGCATTTGGCTTTCCCACTATGGCAACTTTTATATATTCCTGGTCTGTTTCTTCTTCCTCCTGTTCTTCTATCTCTTTTTCATATGCCGGAATATACTCATAAATCTTATCCAAAAGATCTGCAACCCCTAACTTCTGGATGGTAGATACAGGTATAACATTATCAAATCCAAGTTCGTAAAATTCATAAGCTAACTTTTCCTTCTCAGGGTCATCTATCTTATTTACTGCAACTATAACGGGTTTTTGGGTTTTTCTGAGGATGTTCCCTATCTCTCTGTCAAGTTCTGTTAAACCTTGTCTTCCATCAACGACAAACACAAACATATCTGAGAGGTCAAGTTCTTTCTCTACCTGTTTCCTTATATAAGGTGCAAACTTATCCTGGTCATCTGTTATGTATCCTCCGGTATCAACAACCTCAAACTTTACTCCTCTCCAATCTGCTGTAGATATTATTCTGTCTCTCGTTACACCAGGTATATCTTCCACTATGGATTTTCTCTTTCCTATGATTCTGTTAAAAAGTGATGATTTGCCTACGTTTGGTCTTCCTACTATTGCTACTCTAAACATCTTCTCTCCTGTTATAATAATCTTTTAAACTTTCACCAAAGGAGTAATCTGATGAAGTTTATAATTTTTTTGGGATTAATAATTATATCTCAAGCTTTTGGATTTTCAAATAAAACAAAGGAAAGCCCTGTAAATGAGCCGGAAGTTAAATTCTATACCTTAAAATCTGATTATCATAAAGGTGAAGAAGTATGTTTTGTATTTGAAAATACATCTTCAAAACAGATATACCTCCCTTCTGCTGCTCCTTGGGCTGTCTTCTCTAAGGATAAGCCGGAGATGGCTGTATATTCTTCCCTGTCAGTTCAAGTTATCACGGTAGTCAAGCCTTCCGAAAAGAAAAAGTGGTGCTGGAATCAGAAAGATATTGAAGGGAAAGAGGTTTCATCTGGAGAATACTATGTAAGGATCACATTTTTTGATGATAGAGGAAACTCTTTCTTTAAGAAGGTTATCTTTAGGATAAATTTCTGATGAACTTCATTAAGAATACGATCATATTTTCCATAGCCACATTTATAAGTCGTATCTTAGGGTATATAAGAGATGCTACGGTAGCATACTACTTTGGAGCAAACGTATTAACCGATGCTTTTTATGTTGCTTGGAGACTTCCAAACACACTTCGGCAACTTATAGGTGAGGGAAGTTTTAATGCGGCATTTATTCCAATTTACTCTCAACAGGAAAAACAGTCTGCCGAGAGTGCAAAACTCTATGCTTCTTCTCTTTTTAGCTATTACACTCTTGTCCTCTCCGTGATTACCGTTTTGGTTATAGTTTTTGCTCCTTATTTTGTCAAGATTATAGCTCCAGGAATTTCAAAGGGAGAAGGTTTTGAGGTTGCCACAGAGCTTGTCAGAATAGTATTTCCATATCTTATACTCATAGGTTGGACTTCTTTCTTTATGGCTCTTTTGAATACAAGGGATAAGTTTTTTATACCTGCCGTATCTCCGGCTCTCCTAAACCTCTCTTTTATATTCAGCTCTGTTCTTTTTGCGGATATATTTGGTATATACGCTCTTGCTTACGGTGCTTTGGTAGGTGGATTACTTCAATTTTTAGTTCAGATGCCTCAAGCTTTCAAGGAAGGTCTTATCTTTAAACCTACTTTAAAACCTCACCCGGAGATAAAAAATACCTTAAAGAGGATGGTACCAGCTTTTGCTGCCTTTGGAGTGAGTCAGTTTTCTTTTATCATAGATACAATACTTGCTTCTTTTCTTGCTACAGGAGCCATCACATATCTTTACTATGGGAACAGAATATTTCAACTTCCTTTGGGAGTTTTTATAATAGGTCTTGGTAATGCTCTCTTAGTATCTCTGTCAAAACATTATTCAGATGGTAATCTCAGAGAGTTCTATGCCAGTATTCAAACAGGTATAAAATTTTCTATATTTATATCTCTTCCTGCAACAGCTGGTATGGTTTTCTTAGGAAGAGAGATTGTTGATGTCTTACTTGTAAGAGGTAATTTTTCTACTTATGATGCTTTGATTACATACTATGCTTTGGTTGGTTATAGTGTAGGCTTTTTAGGATATGCTCTCACAAGACCTTTTAAGAGTGGATACTTTGCAAAAGGTGATACTAAAACACCTCTTATCTCTACAGTTTTTGGCGTCTTTGGTAGTATTATTTTTGCTCTGCTTTTTACTTTTGCGTTTAACTGGGATGTTTTTGGACTTGCTTTTGCTTCTTCCTTAGGAGGATTTTTAAATGTAGCCTACCTCTACTTTAAATCACATTTTGATATAGATATAAAGGATATATCTATCTCTTTTTTAAAGAACTTTGTAGCTGTTGGTTTTATGGTGCTGAGCATAGAGTTTATAAAGTTAGCTTTTACTTCAAAGGTAGCTGTGGTATTTTTAAGTATATTCGTATCTTCGGCCGTATATTTTCTTGTCAATACACTTTTAAGAGATGAAAACAGTTTAATGTTTCTAAATATCTTAAAAAGAAAATTTAAAGTCCGGCAATAACCTCTATCTCTATGAGTGCATCTTTTGGAAGTCTGCTGACTTCTACTGTGGCTCTTGCTGGCTTATGATCTTTAAAATATTCTCCATATATCTGGTTTACTGTCTGAAAATCTTCAATGTTCTTAAGGTATATGGTTGTTTTTATAACGTGATTTAAATTTAAGCCTGCTTCTTCCAGTATTGCTTTGATGTTTTCAAGAACTCTGACGGTCTGCTGTTTTACATCTCCACCTATAAACTGATTTGTCTGTGGGTCTATTGCTATCTGTCCGGATATAAAAACTAAATTTTCATACTTTACTGCCTGTGAGTAAGGACCTATAGCTTGAGGTGCTTTCTCTGTCTGTATAATCTGCATCAGTAAACCTCCACGTCTTTTTCTGAAACTATTCTGAAAAGTTGATGTTTAAATTCATCGTTGTAATCTACATGAAAATTTGAGTGTAACATAACTTCACAGTAAAATCTACCGTTTTCATATATACATAGGATAACCTCTTTATCTCCTCTGTGGTGTGTAAACAGTTCTTTTAGTTTTGTTGCTACACCGTTTAATGCTTTTTCTCTGTGGATTTTTATCTTTATACCTTTTAAATCTTTTGTAAATCTCTCTATCTCTATTATGTTGTTTGCTGTCATGGTTATAATCTCCTGTTCTTCATCAACATCTATTACTCCTTCTACAGCTACCAATGTATCATCCTGTATGATATGTCTGTTTTCAAGTTTCTCCGGAAAAGCTCTTATATCTATCTGTCCTGTCTCATCTGACAGTGTAAAAATCATCATCGTATTTCCGGATTTTGTTTTTTTCATCTTTAGATTGTCTATAACTCCAGCTATCATAACTTTTGAACCAGACTGTAGTTTTCCGGAAACAAAAACTCCGTCATAAAGCTGATCTACTGTGAGTACTTTTCCTCTTAGCTCTTTTTTATATACGGATAGAGGATGTCCTGATAAATAGAATCCTAAAACTTCCTTTTCTAACTTTAACTTTTCTTTCTCTGTTAATTTTGTTTTACTGTCGTAGGTATGTTTTACTGGTAGATTTTGGATTACCATCATACCGAAGAGAGAGCTCTGTCCTGCTTGTTTTGTCTCTTTTACCTTCTGACCGTGGGATAGTGCTTTATCTACATTTTCAAGGAGAACTCCTCTATCTACACCTTCAAAATCAAATGCTCCGGCCTTTATAAGTGCTTCAAGGACTTTCTTATTTACGGTTTTTGAGTCAGTTCTCTCACATAAGTTAAACATATCTGTGTAATCACCGTTTCTTTCTCTCTCTTCAACTATCTTCTGAGCTGACTGATCTCCAACACCTTTTATCCGTGCAAGTCCGAATCTTATTTTTTTCTCATCTTCTATGTAGAAGCTTGATTTACTTTTATTTATATCAGGAGGAAGTAGTTTTATATCGAAGTTTTCCATATCGTTTAGTATATTTAAAAATTTAGTGTCGTTATTCTCTGTGGAAAGTTTAACTGTAAAGAACTCTTCCGGATAGTATGTTTTAACCCAAGCTGTCCAGTATGAGAGGTATGCATAGGCTGTTGAGTGAGATTTGTTAAATGAGTAAGATGCAAACTTCTCAATATCTTCCCACAGTTTTGTTATTCTCTCTCTGTCAAACCCTCTCTCTACCGCTCCTTCTATAAATCTATTTTTCATTTTAGCCATAGTTTCTGGATTTTTCTTACCTATCGCTTTACGGAGGGTGTCAGCTTCTGCCATTGTGAATCCGGAGAGAATATTCGCAATAAACATTATCTGCTCTTGGTAAACTATGAGTCCGTAAGTTTCCGCAAGTATATCTCTGACCTCGTCAAAAGGATAAATTATCTCCTTCCTTCCGTGTTTTCTCTCTATATACTCATCAACCATTCCACTCATCAGAGGTCCCGGTCTAAAAAGGGCAAGAATAGCTATTATTTCATCAAAGTGGTTAGGTTTTAGTCTTACAAGTAGGTCCTGCATACCCTTACTTTCAAGCTGGAACACACCGGTTGTTTTTCCGGACTGTAGAAGTTTATACACATTATCATCATCGAAAGATAGAGATTTATAATCTATTTCTATACCGTGTCTCTCTTTAATTAATCCCTTCATCTGATTTAGCTCTGTAAGGGTTTTAAGTCCCAGGAAGTCCATTTTCACAAGGCCAAGCTGTTCAAGGGTCTTCATCTCAAACTGGGTTGCAACATCTGAATTTTTATCTCTATAAACTGGGACAAAATCGTCAAGAGGACCTGGAGCTATAACAATTCCGGCTGCATGGATTCCCGTGTGCCTTGCAGACCCTTCAAGTTTCATTGATAGATCTAAAAGCTCCTTTACCTTTGGATCTGTTTCGTAGAGTTTTTTAAAATCCGGATGAGCTTGCAGATTTTCCTCTATTGTAAGGGTTGAACCTTGAATTGGTCCAGGAAGTATCATCTTTGCTATTTTATCGGCTTCCTGATAGGGAAATCCTAAAACCCTTGCAACATCCCTTATAACCATCTTAGACTTCATAAAGTTAAAGGTTATTATCTGTGCGACAGATTCTTCTCCATATTTTTTTCTAACATAGTCAATCACTTTATCCCTGTTATCCATACAGAAATCAACATCAATATCCGGCATTGAGATTCTATCAGGGTTTAAAAATCTCTCAAAGATAAGACCATGTTTTAACGGGTCAACTTCTGTTATACCAAGAGCATAAGCAACCAAGGAACCTGCTGCACTTCCTCTACCTGGTCCAACTGGAATGCCATTTTTCTTTGCATAGTTAATAAAATCCTGAACTATAAGGAAGTACTCTGAAAATCCCATATTTTTTATAACATTTATCTCATACTCCAGTCTCTCTCTATACTGATCTATCTTTTCTTGAGTAAGATTTTTCTCCTTTTCTAAGATTTTCTCTAAACCATCTCTTGACAGTTTTTCAAAGTATTCTGCGGGAGTTAAATCTCCAAACTCCTCTGGTATCTCAAATTTAGGAAACAGATAACCTCTCGTTTCTACTGTATCTATCTCTAAATTACACTTTTCTGCTATCTCCATAGTGTTTAAAAGGTACTCTTCGTATCCTTTGAATTTTTGATACATCTCTTCTGGTCTTGTGAAGTGGAGTCCCCTTACTTTGAAAGCTTTTCCCTTTTCTTTTAAATCTTTTAATGTAGTTTTCATCTGTAGAGCTTTTATAACATCGTGGGCTGCGGCATCTTCTTCATTGAGATAGTGGGAATCGTTCGTAGCCACAACTTTTATCCCTAACTCTTTTGCTATCTTTATTATTCCCTCGTTTGCTATGTTCTGCTCTTCAAGTCCGTTATTCTGAATCTCAAGGTATAAGTCCTCTCCGAATATATCCTTAAGTCTTTTAGCATACTCTTTTGCTTCGTTAAGTCTTCCGGTTGCAATTAGATGGGGAACAAAACCTTTAAGACAGGCTGTTTGACAGATTAACCCTTCGTGATACTTTTCAAGTAACTCCCAGTCTATCCTCGGCTTATAGTAAAATCCTTCGGTGTATGCAATAGAAGAAAGTTTCATAAGATTTTTGAAACCTGTTTTATCCTTTGCATGTAGTATTAGGTGGTAATTTTTATCTGTCAGTATATCATCTGAACCTTCTCCTTTTTTTTCAAATCTATTGTTGGTAAAGTAAGCTTCCATACCTATTATAGGTTTAACACCTACCTTCTTCATCTCCTGATAGAACTCAATAGAGCCGAATATATTTCCGTGGTCCGTTAGTCCAACAGCCTTATATCCATACTCTGCTGCTTTCTGTGCTAAATCTTTTATTTTGATAGCTCCATCTAACAGTGAGTAGTGGGAGTGAAGATGTAGATGAACAAAATCCTTTGACATTTATCTCACCTTTTTCAATATAATTTTAAGGATAAAAATTATACCAGTTTTGCTTTTATGGTAAAATGTAAAATAATAACAAAAAAGGAGAGAAACGATGAATAACAGAAAGGACAAACTTATTCAAGAGTATATCCATGACCCTTACTTTACAAAAGAGAAGTACCATGACCCATCTGTCTGTGAAAAGTGTGGAGTTGTTTTCCATAACGGTATATTTGAGTGGATGGATTCTGTTCCTGAAAATGCTGAGAAGATTATATGTCCCGCTTGTAGAAGAATAATGGATAACTACGAGGGCGGTGTCGTTTATTTAAAAGGTTCTTTCCTTGAAAAACATAAAGACGAGATAATGAATTTAATCAGAAATATTGAAGAGGAAGAGGTAAAATACAGACCCCTTGAAAGGATAATTGATATTAAGGAAGAAAATGGTCATATTACAGTAAGAACAACTTACGAACATCTTGCAAGGAGAATAGGAGAGGCTGTCCATAGAGCTTACAAAGGAGACCTTAAACTTAATTATCCAGAAGGATGGAAGTATGTGAGAGTTTACTGGGAGAGAGATTGATATACTGTGAAACAGGATAGAACTCTTTACAAGAAGAGTATCAAAAATCTACCAAAGGAAGTTTTACCAAGAGAAAAGGCGTTAACTTACGGGATAGAGTCACTTTCCGATGAGGAGTTGCTGGCTCTATCCTTAGGTTCTGGAACAAAAGGTTTAAACGTTTTAGGTGTGGCAGGTAAAGTTTTACAGGGAAAAGGTATAGATTACATTAAAAATCTTAACTTTCAGGATATACAAAAGATTAAGGGTATAGGGAAGGCAAAAGCTTTGCAGATATTGGCAATAGGTGAGATGATAAGGAGAGCCCAAAATCCTGAGGAAAAGGAGAAGATACTCAGTGTTGATGATGCATACAGATACTTTAAATTTCTCTCAAAAGAAAATCAAGAGATGATGGTTGCTATCTATCTAAACAGTTCAAATGAAGTTCTCCACAAACAAGTTATAGCCGTTGGTTCCTTAAATGTGGTTAGAGTTCTTCCAAGAGATATTCTCTTTTATGCTGTGAAGTATAACTGTAATGGCATCATAATAGCTCACAATCATCCAAATGGAAAAGCTCAGCCATCAGATGAAGATATAGAATTTACGGAAAGATTTATCAAACTTTCCAATGAGATGGGATTTGAAGTGTTGGACCATATAATAGTTACAAAAAATGATTATTACAGTTTTGCACAAAAAGGACTGATTTAGGAGATGTTATGGATATAAAAGCAATAATTACAGACATAGAAGGAACAACTACACCTATCTCTTTTGTAAAAGATGTTTTGTTTCCATACTCTTATCGAAAGATAGAGGAATTTTTAAAGAATCAGTGGGAAGATGGAGAAGTTAAAAAGATAGTAGAGAATATAAAACAGATAGAAGGAAGGGATTTATCTTTTGAAGAAGTTGTTAATACATTGAGAAGATGGATAGAGGAAGATAGAAAGATAACACCTTTAAAACAACTTCAAGGTATTATATGGGAAGATGGATATAAGTCCGGAGAGCTGAAAGGCTATATCTATCCTGATGCCTATGAGAAACTTAAAGATTGGTTTGATAAAAGTATAAAACTGTATGTATACTCTTCCGGGTCTGTGAAAGCCCAGAAACTTCTCTTTTCCCATACTAACTATGGAGATATAACTTATCTATTTTCCGGATATTTTGATACAAATATAGGTAGCAAACTTGAATCAGAATCTTACAGGAAGATTTCGGAGAGTATAGGTGTATATCCCGAAAATATACTTTTCTTATCTGACAATCCTCAAGAAGTCATAGCTGCGGCTCAATCAGGAATGAAAGTTTATAGATTGGTAAGACCTAACGATACGGAATATATAGAAAATTTTCCACACCCTCAGATTACTTCCTTTAAAAATATAGATATATAAAAGTTTTAATCGTTTTTTTCTCGTGTTGATTTATATCATTTTCAATTTAAGAATTTAAGATATAATAATCTTAAATCTTTTTTGGAGGATGAAGCTATGTTTATAAAAGAGGAAGAGTTACCAAAAGTTATGGTGGAAGATATGAACGAAGTTCATGAAACAGAAGTAAGACTTTTGAATGATCTATATGAGAAGATAGAGAAGTTTGAAAAAGGAGAAGTTTCATTAGAGGAAATAGAGAAAATTTATGGAGAGTTTGTAGATGATGTTGTCCAGCATTTTCAATTTGAAAATGAACTTATGAGTGAGTATAACTTTTTTGCCTACCCTATGCACAGAGGAGAACACGATAGAGTTTTACAGGAATTGAAGTATATTGAGAAAGTTTTTAAAGAAAAAAGGGACCCTTCTGTGATAAAAGATTATCTGATTTATAACTTTAAACCTTGGTTAATAAGCCATATCCAATCTATGGATACTGTTACGGCTATGTTTTTATCAAATTTTATCTAAACCTAACTAAAATCATTAAAAGTTTTAGACCTCTTGGTGTAAACTAATGAAAAATTTTTACCAGGAGGTTTATTATGGCTGAGTTTAGACATGTTTTTGTATGTATGCAGAGAAAACCACCGGGAATGCCATCTTGTGGTGATAAAGGCTCAGATCAGATATTTATGAAGTTTCAAGAAGCTCTTATGATGAGGGGGCTGTTTAACAAGATGGCAGTTACACCTACCGGATGTCTTGGACCTTGTATGTTTGGTCCAAATGTGGTTGTTTATCCTGATGCTATCTGGTATGGAAATGTGAAACCAGAGGATGTTGAAGAGATAATCCAGAAGCATATAATAGAAGGACAACCTGTTGAGAGATTAATAGTTTCAAAAGGAAAACCACCTGGAATGTTTTAAAATGGAGAAGATATTAGTCCATATATGTTGTGGAGTTGATAGTGTATATGCTTTAAGATATATAAAGGAGCAGATGCCTACCGCTGAGCCGGTAGGCTTTTTTTATGACCCTAACATACATCCGGAGGATGAGTATAATCTTCGATGGATAGAGACAAAGAGAGTGTGTGATAGCTTAGGTATAGAGTGTATAAAAGGTGAGTATGAGCTTGATGTATGGATGGAGAGGGTGAAAGGATACGAAAATGAGCCAGAGAGAGGGGAGAGATGCACTATCTGTCATGACCTAAGACTTGAAAGGTCTGCTGAACTTGCCAAACAGATAGGTGCCAAGTATCTCACCACCGTTCTGATGATGAGTCCTAAGAAAGATTTTGATGTTTTAAAAGAGATAGGAGAAAAGGTAGCTAAAAAATACGGTGTTGAGTTTGTCAGTTTTGATTTTAGGAAGAATGGTGGAACAGAGAAGATGAACATTCTTTCCCGTCAATCTCAACTTTACCATCAAAATTACTGTGGCTGCATATACGGACTTTTTGGTCAAAAGAAAAATGTAGAGTTTTATCCGGAGCTTGTTTCTTTCAGTAAAGGCAGACTCGCCGGATCTACACAGGAGCTTCTATTTATAAAGCAGATAAGACTTTTTGCTGAAAATTTAGGATTAAACTGTTTTGAACAGGAGTTTACATTTATAGGTTGGAGAGTTTTATCTTCCGTTTTAAAACTGAATTCTAAGGAGGTTTATCACAAGGTTTTACCTTACTCTGTTTCTGTAAAGGGAGTTTTAAGAGATAAGGTAAAAGAGAAGATAGAAACAGAAGACAAAGTTATCTGTAAGCTTTATAAATCCACGGTTGAAATCTGGAAGGTAGAGGATATAGATAACTTTGTTTGGGATAAACTGAGATACAATACTGACCCGGTTTTTATAGTTCAACAAGATTTGAACCCAGAAGACAAGATAGAGATTCAGTTAAAAACAGAGTTTGACCCTACTTTAAAATCAAGAAATCTTATAATAGGAAATGTTGATAACTATAAAAAGAAGTTTTTTTACAGCGATACCGATTATTACGGTAAAGGTGGATATAGTATAACTGAGATTTTTTCTTTCATAGAAAGAAATGTAAATCTGATAACGGAAGGAGATCTAACAGTAGTTATACTGGGTGCAAACTACTGTGGAAAGGTAGGAGAAAAAGTTTTCTATACTCTTTCTAATAGAGACACACTCTCTATATGATGAGTGTTTGGAAACATATCTATCATACTTACCGATTTTAGTTTAAAGCCGTTGTTCTCAAAGTAGTTTATATCCCTTGCTAAGGTAGAAGGATTACAGGATATGTATATCACACGTTTTAACCTGTCTATCTTTGATATGTTGTCTATTAATTCTCTACCTATTCCGGCTCTTGGTGGGTCAAAGATTACAGTATCAGGTTTAAAATCTAAGGCATACTTTATTCCTTTCTCTGCTTTTGCTTTCAAAAATTTTACATTTTTCAAACTGTTATGTCCTACATTTGATTTGGCGTCTTTTACCGCAGATTCGTTCACCTCTATTCCTAAGACCTCTTTGACATAAAACCCGGAAGGAATAGAAAAAGTCCCTACACCGCAGTAAAAATCAAGTAATCTTTCTGAGTGATGATCTTTCAGTATTTTTTCAACCTTTTTTATTATTTTTGGTATCTGATATATATTTACCTGAAAGAAACTGTCCATAGACACTCTAAATTTGTATCTATCTACTTGATAGAATATAGATTTTTGTCCTAAATCTATTCTGTTTTTTTGAGATTCAAAAGATACACCTTTTATATCTTCACTTACTTCCTCATGGAGTATCTCCATCTTAGGTATAACGTTTAAAATCTGACTATCTTCGGAGAAGATAAATTTAATAACTTTTTCATCTTTTGTGTTAGAAAATATATGTATATTTTCTGGTTGTAAGCCATATTTAATTAAGAACTTTTTAAGAGGTTTTATAAGTTTATTTATATCCTCTTTTAAAAGTAAACATTCTTCTATATCAACTGTTTGGTGGGGATCTCTCTTATAAAATCCGAAATTTTTACCGTCAAATTTAAACTGTACTCTGTTTCTATAATAAAATGGATTTTCAGAAGGGGTGACCTCATCAACATCCGCCTTTACCTTTCCTATTCTTAAAAGCTGTTCTTTTAGGATTTCTGTTTTAATTTTAATCTGATCTGTGTAATCTGTATGTTGAAAATCACAACCACCACAAACTGTGTAATATTTACACGGAGGATTTACCCGTAATTTACTTGGATTTATTATCTCTACAACTTCACATTCATTGTAATCTTTCTTCTCTTTCCTTATCCGAACTTCCACCTCTTCTTCCGGCAGTGTGTAAGGCACAAAGCAAGGTTTAGAGTCTAAAAATCCAATACCAAATCCACCATAAGCAACCTTTTCTATTTTAACTTTCATCTTTATTTAATCCCCAAAACATACAAAACTGCTTCTTCTAATAATTCCATCTCTTCTTTAGAAACGATAGCTAAAGGCTCTCCTACTATGCGACTTACATCTATAGCTCTTAGTTGCTCTATAACTGCATCACTATCTTTCTCTAATTTACCTTTCTTAGATATTCTCACTCTTAAAGGAAACCAATCTTCTTTAATATGGGTTGTTAATGGGATAACTATTACTGTTGGAAGATTTTTTAAATAGGGAGATTGAAATATTATTACTGGTCTTACCTTACTTAATTCTGAACCTTTTGTTGGATTTAGTTTTGCCAAATAAATCTCTCCCTTATTCAATAATATCCTCACTAAGATGATTTAGCTCTTCTATTTCTTCTAAATACTTTTTATCTTCTCTCAACATTTTTGAAAGATTTTCCATTTTTTCGTGTAGATCAAATCTCGCATCTATATAAGGTGGTATTTGGACATTGTATTTGCCAAGTAAGTCTATGAAATCAACTCTCCTTATTCCCAAAATTTTCGCAGCTTTTCCGGAGGATATTTTCCCAAGCTCATATAGTTTTATAATTGTAGCAGTTTTTATATCTTTTTCGTCCAATTTAAGTTCATCTGGTATATCTATTACCACTTTCATCATCTCACCTCTACTGGTGTGCTTTTGTTGTAGGCTTTATCTACTGCGTAAATTGTATATGTATCTCCTTCTCTGTAATCTTTATCTATAAAGTAGTAGCTTTTTGTAGGTATGTCAAGAATTGGTTTGCCATTTTTATATACGATATATCCTATCACGTCTTTAGAATTACTCTCTTGCCATATTAAAGTAGCAGAACTATCCTCGTTTTTTACGATTTTTAGTTTTGTTGGTGGATTTGGAGGGAATGTATCTCTATACTCTATACATACAGTTTTTGAGAAATCTGATTCCACATCTTTTGATATATAGACTGTATAGTAATAACAGTATGTTTTTCCGTTTTCCACCTCTGTGTCTATATACTCTCTATCTATCTGTTTGTGGATGTTGATGGTAAACTGCTGAGGAGAATTAACTTTGTATATATTTATCAAATCCCTGTTTTGATACTTTATAAGGACTCCTTCGTCTGTGTTGATAATTTTTAAATCCGGTAGATTGTAACTGTCTATCTTAACGGGTAATATACATCTTCTTTCTGATAGTTTACTCCTATTTTTTTTTGTTTTTACGGTTATCTGATAGCAGCTCTCTTTGTCGGTAAGTTGGTCAAAGAACCAGTATTGGTTTCCTTCGTTTTTTATGTCTGCTTCGTAAGGTTTGTTATCTTTGTATATTTCAAAATGAAAGTTTTCCTGTATCTTCCTGCCATCTTTATACATTCCAGAGTAATCAAAGGCTATTAATCCGAACTTACCTATCTGTCTTGTTGATATTTTTGTTACAGGAGCTGGCTCATCGGTAGGAGGAGGTTTTGGGTCTCCTTTTACTCCACAGGAGATTGTATGTCCCGTTATAGCAACGAAAAAGGCCATTTTAAATACTGTTTTCAATTATAAACTCCCTAAGTTTTAGAAGTTTTCTTATTATATCCGGAAACTCTTTTAAAGGTATCTGGTTTGGTCCGTCTGATAGAGCTTTAGAAGGTTCTGGATGGGTTTCAAAAAACAGTCCATCTACCCCTACTGATACTGCCGCCTTTGCCAAAGGATAAGCAAACTCCCTCTGCCCAGAGGAAGCTGTCCCAAGACCACCTGGAATCTGTATGCTGTGGGTTGCATCGTATATAACCGGAGCATACTGTCTCATAATTGGAAGACCTCTAAAATCAACAACGAGGTTGTTATATCCGAAAGTGGTTCCCCTCTCCGTTAAGTAAACTTTCTCACAACCGACAGCTTTCAGTTTATCTACTATATTTTTTGTATCCCAAGGAGCTAAAAACTGTCCCTTTTTTACATTAACCTCTCTACCTGTCTGTCCAGCTGCGATAACTAAATCTGTCTGCCTACATAAAAATGCAGGTATCTGTATAATATCTACAATCTCTGAAACCTCTTTTGCTTGGTAGCTCTCATGTATATCTGTTAAAACAGGTAGGTTAAATCTACTTTTAACTTCCTCTAAAACTTTAAGTCCAAACTCAAGACCGTGTCCTCTAAAAGAGTTTATACTACTTCTGTTAGCTTTATCAAATGATGATTTAAACACAAATCTTATATCTGAAAACTCATCCTGAATCTTCCTTAAAACTTCTGCAACCTCAAAACATATCTCTCTACTCTCTATCACACATGGTCCTGCTATCACTGTAAACATCTCTAACCTCTAGAAATTTTTTATATTAAAAAATATACATTTTTTCTAATCTCTGTGGAGTTTTTTGTTTAGTTTCTGGATTGAGTAAACAAAAGAAGCATGAGACCAAGTTAATGGACATACCGAGAGAGGCTCTCCGGATATAGGGTCATACTGTTCTGCTAAAAGTCCTGCTTGACTTTTCCTCTTCACAACCCAGTTTATCAAGTCCATTGCTTTATCCAATCTGTCCTGTTCCATATACCAATTTGCAAGCCACAGGGTTGTTATTATCCAAGGATTACCTGGAAATCTATCGGAGACTCTATGGTAGTAATCATTTTCATACCTTGCCAGTCCTCCTATACCTTCTCTTATCCACAGTTTTTCTTCTATCTGCTTTACTGTGTTTTCCATCCGGTAGTCATCTGGAGATACCACTCCAAACTCATATAGAAGTAATAAACTACTTTCCACGGTTTTATCTTTTGTGAAACTCCCATCCTTGTTTATGTATATGCCTCTTAAAAATCTTCCGGATTCTTCATCGTAAAGATAGTTGAGTATAGATTCCTTTATTTTTTCTGCCGTTTCTCTGTATTTCACACTTTCTAATCTATTTCCTACAACTTTCGCCAGGTTAGATGCTGATATTAGGCCAGCATAAACTGTTGCTGATGTGTAAGTAAATATACCTCTCCTCTCTTCCCAGAGGTCATAACTTGGTTGAGGTAAATTAGTCTTAGGGTCTATGTATCTACACATAAATTCTGAAGCTTTCCTAACAAAACCGTTATACATGTAATCTATAAACTCTATGTCTTTACTGTTTAAGTAATGATTATACAGAGCTACTATAACCAAACTTGTCTCATCTTCCTGTATTGGGAGTTGATAATTTTCTTCTTCATCACACCATGGATGCCAACTTGACCCTGCTGTTCCATCAGGTGAATATTTGTGTAGTAAAAATCCTTCATCAGTTATATGTTTTTTACAGAATTTGAAGAAATTTTTTGTTAAATTTGTGTATCCTGCATTGTCTAAAGGAATAGAGATAAAAGCTCCGTCCCTTGTCCAAAGATAACTGTAATGATCTTTATTAAACTTATATATGGATGTGTCATTTGCTGCAACAACTGCACCGTTATTATCAAAATGTGCCCTTGTTATGAGAAGACTTCTGTAATATAAATTTCTCATCTCCACAGGAATAGGTGAAGTTATAACCTTTTTTGTATTAACCCAGAAGTTCCAAAAATCTTCCGTTTCTTCTATCAGATGTTCAAGACCCTCCTGATCAACTTTACTTTTTAGTTTCTGTATCTCTTCGTAATTTTTACCTACTATCTGATAGTAATAGACAGTTTTAGACCCAGATTCTTCTAATTTTCCTTCTATACACCAGGCTGAATCTATCTCCCCTTGCATAATTTTTGTTTTCTTTAAATTCCCTTCCTCTATCTCTCTCCAAGACCCAGATATATGGTTTCTTTTTGAAGTTGTATAGGTAAAACTATCATTTTCAGAAGATATAAGTATGTAAGTCTGTCCTTTATAATGTATAAGTCCCCTCATTTTAGGGTCATAGTAAGCTGTATTTCCTATGTCTGACTCATTTAGATTAAAACTGTGGTAAAAGCATATTTTATAGTTTATCTCTCTATCATTTAGATTTTTAATATCTATCCTGTATATCAGGATATCAAGGTACTTATGAATTGTTGCTGTTATATCTAAACTTATTCCTAAATCTTCTTTTACAGCTTTTATATCCGCAACTAAACTTTTCTCCCTGTAAGAGAACTTTATATTCCAACTGTCATCTATCCAGCTGAACTTTTCATCAGCCCAGACTCCTATCGATATAGGATTAGAGTTTAGATGGTTATACATTCCAACATAGGGAAAGTAATAATCCCTTATTGTTATATGGGAATCTATATTTACAAAAAACTTACCATTACTTAAAACTATCTCCCTTTTCATTACTCTCCTCTTGTCAAACTAAAAATAATGGATTTAGGAATGTACTCATACTCTTTAGGTTTCAGTTTACCGATAGATATATCACCTATCTTAATCCTAATTAACCTTAAGACTCTATGACCAAAAGCCTGAAAGTATCTTCTTAGTATTCTTTTTTTTCCGCTGTGAATTTTAACTTTTATCCAAGTGGAGTTTTTTTCTCTCTTTAGTATTGAGATATGATCTGGTTTAAAAAATCCATCTTCAAGGACTATACCTTCTCTCATTTTTTCAAATTTTTCGTTATCTACTGTACCTTGAAGTTGTAAGATATACTCTTTTTTTATATCATGTTTTGGATGGGTAATTTTATAAGCAACATCACCATCATTTGTCAGAATCAAAAGTCCTTCGCTGTCATAGTCTAATCTGCCTGCTGGAAATACCCTCTCTCTTATACCTACCTCTTGAAGTAAGTCTGTTAATGTTTTCCTACCGAACTTATCCTTACCAAGTTCAGATAGGTATCCTCTGGGTTTGTATATCTTTATGTAAACTATTTTCTCCTGTGGTTTAACTGTTTTACCTTCAACTTCTATAATATCTTCTGTAGGGTTAACTTTGAAACCAAGATCCTTGACAACCTTCCCATTTACCTTAACTCTGCCTTCCTGTATAAGCCAATCTGCTTTTCTCCTTGAGCAGACTCCGGATTGTGATAAAAATTTATTTAGTCTTATCATCTTTTTTGGATAACTATAAACTTTCTCTCAGGAAAACCTTTAAAGTTTAGAGTAAATGTGAAGTTTTTAAGCTCCTCTTCTACATCTTTTCCTTTCATTATTACTATATAACCGTTATCTTTCAGCATATTTTTACCTATCTTTAAAACTTCAAACGTTTCTCCGGTTGCTCTACTTACAACTATATCAAACTTTTTATCTATACTCTCTGCCCTCTGACATAGAACTTTAAAATCTAAATTTAGCTCTCTTTTTAATGTTTCCAAAAACATACATTTTTTACCTATAGATTCTATAAGGTAAAGGTCTATTTTGTCTTGATAGTATATTTTAAGTGGAACACCGGGAAATCCTGCTCCGGTTCCAAAGTCCCCTATCTCCTTACCTACTGGGTTTATTCCCACCATCTCAAAAAGTTTAACTAAGGTAAGACTGTCAAAAAAATGTTTAGTCATAATTTCTTCTTTTTTCTTTATAGATGTGAGATTATAAACTCTGTTCCACTTTAGTAAAAGTTGTAGATATTTTTCGAAGAGATCTATCTGATTTTGTGATAGCTCTATGTTATTTTCAAAAGCTAACTTCCTTAATATATCCACTACTTTAACACCTTTTTTGTTTTTATATAAAAGATATATAGGTCAAGTTCCGCCATCGATAAACTTAATTTATCACAGATTTTAAATAGTGCTTCTT
Organism: Hydrogenothermaceae bacterium; assembly: GCA_037478615.1. GTDB lineage: Bacteria > Aquificota > Aquificia > Aquificales > Hydrogenothermaceae > JAOABC01. Next base: position 1,861 of record JBBFMH010000005.1, on the reverse strand, counting down.
CACATTCAAGGTATGCTTTCCTTGTTAAACTTTTTCTCTCTTTGACTAATCCTGTTTCTACCAAAAATCTGTAAATATGTCTATCGACTATTGCCACATCTTCAAATCCTATATTCCTTAAAAAATGAGATGCTTCCTTATATCCATAGCCGTAGATGTTATTTACCAAAACCTCCCGTGCTTCTCTACTGTCTTTGTAGTTTTTAATAGATTCTATCAGTTCTATCTTTTTTCTTAGGTTAACTATTCTCTCTGCTCTTTGCTGTGAAAACCTATGTCCTTTTGACCTTATTATCTCAAAAAGTTTCTCAAAGGGATACTCTCTAAAACCCTCTATTCCTATCTCTTTCTGTAGTTTTATACCTAAGGAAGCTGAAGAGTTTGCAGTTAAGATACAAAAACAACTTTCAGAAAATATATCTGCCTGATAAGGTTCTACATCTAAAAAAGGTTTAAAGCTGAATGTAGTTAGACCATTTTCTTTTAAAGCTTTAAACTGTGACACTCTCTCTTTTACAAACTGCTCGACTTCCGGTTTAACCTTTAATACTATATCTTCCGCTATCAAATCTTTGGCTTACCCCTAAGTAGATTGTAGCCGTTGTAGAATATACCCTCTTCATCTACAAATACATTATGGATAATCTCTTTATCTTTCAGAGACATTTCTTTATCACCAAACACAATTATCAACTGGTTAACATTTCCTATGGTCTCAAAAGCTACCTTATTTGTGAAGTTTATAACTTTAACTTCACCTTCTTTTATGTTGAAGATCTTTTTTTCTCCATCAATTGATGCAGTAATCCAAACATCTCCGTTAGATTTTAGTATAATCTGTTTTTGATTATCCGAACTATCTGTTTGATTTTCCGATACTTGTCTAATATCTAATGGACTGTTCAATAAAACTTTTGACTCTGATGGACTATTTTTAGCGGTTGCATGTAAATATATGGAAAAAATGATTAGAGTAACTATATGTGGAATCAATCTGATAGATCTTATTAGAATGTTACTGTATCTCTTTTGTGAATGTTTATAAACTTCTGTAGTATTAGTTTCTATGTTGTAATCTATATTTAATAGTTTTATAATAGCCTTTGCTTGTAGTTTGCCGTAGGGTGTTTTTATATACTCTGGATCATTCTCTATCTTTTCTATAATATTTACTGGTATAGAACTTTTCTCTGATAAATCTTCTAAGGTTAACCTTGCTGACTCTCTCCTCTTCTTTATGATCTCACCGAGTTCCATCATCTTTCCTGTTAAACTGTTTTCGTGTAAAATATTTTAGCACAGATTTTTAAATCTGTTTTTCAGAAATAAAAAACTCTTGACGTAGAGTTAAAGTTTATATATAATATTTATCTCACTAATTGAGAACGCCGGTGTAGCTCAGTCGGCAGAGCAGGTGATTTGTAATCACCAGGTCGTGGGTTCAAGTCCCACCGCCGGCTCTAAAATGAAGAATAGGAGAGGTAGCCAAGTGGCCAACGGCAGGAGACTGTAAATCTCCCGGCGAAAGCCTTCGGCGGTTCGAATCCGTCCCTCTCCATAAGAATGCGGGAGTAGCTCAGTTGGTAGAGCATCTGCCTTCCAAGCAGATGGCCGCGGGTTCGAGTCCCGTCTCCCGCTCTAAACTTTAAATTTTCCAAGGACGTAAGAAGGTTATCAGCCTTTTTACGTCTTTTTATGTTTTAATACGCCCAGGTAGCTCAGTCGGCAGAGCACACCCTTGGTAAGGGTGAGGTCGCGGGTTCAAGTCCCGTCTTGGGCTTAAAAGAGGGAAAGTTTATACTCATCAGGAGGTAAAGGACATATGGCTAAGGAAAAATTTGTAAGAGGAAAAGAGCACCTA
>JBBFMH010000004.1:0-28421 GCA_037478615.1 Hydrogenothermaceae bacterium | reverse complement strand
ACAGGAAAAAGAAGAGTTAGAGAGGTTTTAAATTTTCTCCTTATGTTAAAATTATTTAGACAATAAAAGATTGAAAGAGAAATATGAAGAAAGCATATATATCAAATATTGAAGTTTATGGCTTTAAATCCTACGGTGATAGAAGGATATCTATTCCTTTGAGTGAAGGATTTACGGCTATTGTGGGACCAAATGGAGCCGGTAAGAGTAATATAGGAGACAGTATAGCTTTCTGTCTTAGTATTGCTTCTACAAAAGCAATGAGAGCTACAAAACTTACAGACCTTATATTCTCAACAAAAAATAAAACAGCTCCTTTTACGGAAGTGGAGATAACTTTTAAAAATTTAGGAGCTTTTCCGGTAAACAGTGAAGAGATTAGAATATACAGAAAGGTTGATTTAAGTGGAAAATCCGTTTATAAGATAAACTCAAGAGCTGTAAAACAGAAAGATGTTCAGGATTTACTTGTTGAGGCAAATATATATCCCCAAGGTTATAACATAATAACACAAGGTGATATATATAAATTTGTAAAGATGACCCCTACAGAAAGAAGAGACCTTATAAGTGAAGTAGCCGGAATATCAGAGTATGAAGAGAAGAAACAGAAAGCATTAGAAGAGTTATCTCAAACACAAGAAAAGATAAATCAAGTTAAGATAGTCCTCAGAGAGATAGAAACGACCCTTAAAAGATTAGAAGAAGAGAAGGAGAATGCACAGTTAGCTCAAGCTTTAGAGGAAAAAATAGAGTTTCTAAAAAATCAGATAAATGGGGTAAAACTTTTTAATCTTTCAAAAGAACTTTCTAAGGTCGAAGGAGATTTAAAGAGTATAGAGGATAGAATCAGTGGCTTTTACCACCGTAAAGAAGAGATAGCAAACATTGTTAGAGATTACTATATACAGATAAAAGAGTATGAGGATAAACTAAATCAGATAAACGAACTTTTCTTACCTTTTAAACAACAGGAAGGATTTATAACCGCTCAGATAAAGGAGAAAAACGAGAAGATAGATAACATCCAAAAGCAGGAACAGGAACTTCAAGATAAATTAAGACAGCTTTCTCTTGAGAAAGCTGATAAACTTCAGCAGATAACCCATATAAATAAAGAGATAGAAAATCTATACACTCAGATACCACTTTTAAAACAACAACTTAAAGAAAAAGAGATATTGGTAGAAGAAAAAAGTAAGAAAATTAAAGAGTTAGAAACATCTCAAGGAAAATCTAAAGAAGATTTAATAACATTAGAAACAAGGGAAAGGGAGATAAAAGATAGATTAAATAATTTACAGAGAGAAAGAGATAACCTCTCTATGAAACTTTCTAATATTGACGATAAGATAAAACATTACAGGGAAGAGATAATAGCTCTTGAATCTGATATTGAGAAGCTCAGCAAAGAACTATCCTCAATTCAAACAGATGGAGAAAATTTTGAGCTTAAAGTAAACTCATTAAACAGTCAAGTTTCAATGTATAAAGTTAGAAGAGAGGCTTTAGAAAAGAAGTTAAAAGAGATAAGACAGAAAATTGAGGAAAATTTCCGGCAGTTAGCATCTGTTTTAGCCCAGCTTTCACAGTTTAAAGACGATAAGATAAGTTTAATTTTAAAGGATATACCCGGTGTTTACGGACAGGTTTCAGATTTAATAACATTAAAAGATGAAAAATTTCAAACTGCTATTGAGACAGCAGCCGGATCAAGACTTAAAAACATAGTTGTAGAGAATGAGGAGGTAGCTAAAAGATGTATAGAAATACTAAAAAGAGAAAAAGTTGGTAGAACAGTTTTTATTCCACTTACAACGATAAAATATCAAGAACCTCCAAAATTACCATCAAGAAGAGGAATATTGGGATATGCTATAGATTTTGTTATTTATGAACCAAAGATAGAGAAAGCTATAAAATATGTATTTTCTGATACGGTGGTAGTGGAAAATTTTGATTATGCAAAAGATATAGGTATAGGTAATTTCAGAATGGTTACTCTTGATGGAGAACTTTTTGAGAAATCTGGGACAATATCTGGAGGAAGTGAAAGGCAAACAAGCTCCATAGGGAAAGGATACCTTGAAAATAAAAAAGTAATTTTAGAAAAAGAGGACGAAAAACTAAAGAAAGAAGAGGAAAAATTAGAAAACGAGATAAAAGTTATAAATCAAACCATAGCAGATATTGAAAGTCAGATAAATAAGATTGTTAGTGATTCTAAAACATACCAATATAGAGTAAATGATTTAAAAAATCAAATAAATCAAAAATCTGCAAGACTTTCTAATCTGGAAAATCAGATAAATCAGTTAAAACTTGAATCTTTTGATATAGAGTCAAAATTAGGAGAAATTGAAAAAGAGTATCTCACTACTCAAAAGATATATGAAGATATATCTAAGAAAAAACAAGATATACTGTCTAAAATTGAAAACACCGGATTTTATCAATTAAGGCAGGAGTGGGAAAAAGAAACATCAGAGTATTATAAAATCTCAGAGAAAATTAAAGAGTTAAATATTTCAATAGATAACCTTCAAAACAGGATAAAAGAGAATCTTCAACCAAGAATAGACCAAATAGAAAAAGAAGAGTTGGAGATACAGCAAAAATTAAACAGTTTCTCTGAATTAAAACAGCAACTTAACCAAGAGATAAAAGACCTATCTCAACAACTTTCTGACCTCTGGAAAGAGTTAAAAGAGAAGGATAAAGAGAGAAATGAGATAATTAATCAGATAGAGTATATAAAAAATCAGATAAAGAATCTAAGATATGAAGAAGATGAGTTAAACAGACAGATAACTTTCTTACAAGAAGATAAAGGAAAGATATCTCAGAGAATTATTGACCTACATCAAGAGATAGAAATTTTAAAGATGGAGTACGACGGAGAACCAGTAGAAGCAGACCTAAAAACTCTTGAAAAAGAAGTAAGAGAGACGGAAAATAGGAGAAAAAGTTTAGGTGGAGTAAATCAAAAAGCAATAGAGGATTATAAGGAAGCTTTAAATAGATATCAGGATATAAACGAAAAATTTGAAGTTTTACTTAAGGAAAAAAAAGCTATAGATGATCTCATTCAAACCCTTGAAGATAAAAAGGTAAAAGCATTTATGGAAGTTTATGAACATATAAATCAAAATTTAGCAAAAAACTTTAAAGTTTTATCTCCAGGTGGAAAAGCCTATCTTGAACTTGAAAACCCACTTGATCCACTATCAGCAGGAGTTTTAATAAAAGCAAAACCAAGAGGAAAAGAGATAACAAGACTTGAAGTTATGTCAGGAGGAGAGAAAACGATAACAGCCCTTGCATTTCTCTTTGCGGTTTTGTCTGTGAAGCCAGCACCATTTTACTACCTTGATGAAGTTGATGCAGCATTAGATGAAATAAACGCTAAAAAAGTAGCACAACTTATAAAAGAACTTTCAAAAACAGCCCAGTTTATAGTAGTTACCCACAAAGAGATAATGGCAAGTTATGCAGATACACTTATAGGGGTAAGTGCAAAAGACGGTATATCTTCCGTTTATACTCTTGATATCTCTTCTTTGATAGAGCAGGAGAAATCAGAGGTAGTTTGATGCTATCTATTATAAAAAGTGGTGGAACTATCGGTATAGATGGGTATATAGTAGATGTTGAAGTTAATTTGACTGTCGGACTTCCTCAGTTTATCACGGTTGGACTTCCAGATACAGCTGTAAAAGAAAGCAAAGAAAGAGTAAAATCTGCCATAGAAAGTATAGGATTTAAATTTCCTGTAAAAAAGATAACTGTAAATCTTGCCCCGGCAGATATTCCCAAAATAGGAACTTTATATGATTTACCTATAGCAGTAGGGATACTCAAAAGTAGCGGTATAATCAAAGAGGAAGATCTTTCGGACACTGCATTTATCGGTGAGGTTGCATTAAACGGCGAACTTAGAAAAATAAAAGGTGTTTTACCTATAGTTATAAAACTTAAAGAAGAGGGATTTAAAAGGGTAGTTTTACCTATAGAAAACCAAGATGAAGCCTGTATTATCTCAGGGATAGATGTTTATGGTTTTAAAAATCTAAAAGAGATAGTAGACTTTTTAAATAACGACTTAATAAAGGAGCCTGTAAAATCTGATATTGATGAAAGGATATTTAACAGTTTTAATCACTACGGAGATTTCTCTGAAGTAAGAGGACAGTATACTGTAAAAAGAGCTTTAGAGATAGCTGCAGCAGGTAGACATAATGTTTTACTTATAGGCTCTCCCGGTTCTGGAAAAACAATGACAGTAAAGAGACTGTCTTCAATACTTCCACCACTTACCCTTGACGAAGCTATAGAAATAACAAAGATACATAGTATAGCCGGTATATTGAAAGATAACATTGTAAAAGAAAGACCATTTAGACAAGTCCATCACACCGCAAGTGATATAAGTTTAATAGGAGGAGGTAGCTTTCCAAAACCTGGGGAAATTTCCTTAGCACATCTTGGTATACTCTTTTTAGATGAATTGCCGGAATTTAAAAGAAAGACATTAGAAGTTTTAAGACAACCTCTTGAAGATAGAGAGGTAGTTATATCAAGAGCAAACGGAAAGGTAAAATTTCCTGCAAATTTTCAACTTGTAGCTACGGCCAATCCTTGTCCCTGTGGTTTCAGATTTGACCCTAAGAAAGAGTGTAAATGTTCCCCGGTAGAAATAAAGAGATACCTTGGAAAAATATCAGGACCTTTACTTGATAGGATAGATATAGCTGTGACAGTTATGCCTGTTGACCCATCTGAACTTTCCAGTAAACCTTCCGGAGAGTCTTCTGATATCATAAGAGATAGAGTGATAAGAGCAGTAAAATTACAGAAAGATAGATTTAAAGACGAAGAAATAAACTATAACTCAGAGATGACCCCTTCCCACATAGACAGGTACGCAAAAATCACACCTAAAGCTGTTGAGCTTCTAAACACGGCTACATCTAAACTCTCTCTCAGTGCAAGGTCCTACCATAAAATTATAAAGGTGGCAAGAACCATAGCAGATTTAAATCAAGAAGAAGAGATACTTCCGAGCCACATCACTGAAGCTGTGAGATATAAGGTAAATGAAAATTTAGTGTAGGAAGAAAGATGGCAATAGAAGTCGAAAATCTAAGGGTAGAGTTTGATCTATCAGAAGGTAAAATAGAAGCTGTGAAAGGAGTAAGCTTTAAAGTGAATAAAGGAGAGATACTAGCAATAGTCGGAGAATCAGGAAGTGGAAAATCTGTCAGCTGTATGGCAATAATGGGACTTCTTCCTCAGTATGCAAAAATAACTGGCTCTATCAAAGTGGATAACATAGATATAGACAGAGAAAGTGTGAAAAAAATCCGTGGAAAAAAGGTTTCAATGGCATTTCAAGAACCTTCCGCAGTTTTAAATCCACTTTTAACAGTGGGGGAGCATATTGTGGAGGCTATCCTTGCCCATAATAACATATCAAGAAAAGAAGCTGTTGATATAGCCATAAAAAGTATGGAGGAAGCAAAGATTCCACAAGCTACAAGAAGGTTTTATCAGTATCCCCATGAACTTTCCGGAGGATTAAAACAGAGAGTAGTTATTGCCATAGCGATAGCAAATAAACCAGACTATATATTAGCAGACGAACCAACAACAGCTTTAGATGTAACCACTTCAGCACAGATATTAAAACTACTAACAAATCTAAAAGAGTCCTACAACATAGGAATAGCTTTAATAACCCATGACCTGGGAGTAGTAGCACAGGTAGCAGATAGAGTTATAGTTATGTACAAAGGTCAGATAGTAGAAGAGGGAGATGTGTATTCCATATTTGATGACCCAAAGAGTGATTATACGAAGAGATTACTATCATCAAGATTGAGTATAAAGAGTATATCAACTTGAAGATGGAGAAATTTTTAAAATTGACTATACTTTATATAAATTTAAACAGTTTTATAGAGGTTTAAAATGGCAGGAAAATTAAACTCTAAGGAGATTATAAGTATAATTAAAAAACATAAGGGAAAATTAATTAAAGAATACGGAGTTAAAGAGATTGCACTTTTTGGTTCCTATATACGTGGAGAAGAAAGAGAAGATAGTGACATAGACATATTAGTAGAGTTTGATGAAAAAAGTGATGTAGATTTGATAAAGTTCATCAATATGGAATTATACCTATCTAATCTTTTAGGTAAAAAAGTAGATCTGGTTGAAAAATCTTCCTTAAAACCAAGAATCAGTAAATATATTCTTCAAGAGGCTGTAAAGATTTGAAAAGAGAAATAGTAGACTATATAGAAGATATAATTGAAGCAATGGAAAAGGCAATGGAATTTGTTGAAAATATGGAGTATGAAGATTTTATTAAAGACGATAAGACTGTTTATGCTGTTATAAGAGCATTGGAAGTTATAGGAGAAGCTGTAAAAAATATCCCATATGAAGTTCGCAGTTTGTATCCGGATATTCCATGGAAAGAAATGGCTGGAATAAGAGATAAACTTATTCATGACTATTTTGGAGTAGATTTGCTTATAATATGGAGAACTGTAAAGTTTAGTATTCCTAATCTGACGTCTGCTTTTGATAAAATTTTAAAAGATTTAGAAACTGGTGATTAATATTCTTATGGAGGTTATGGCTGGAATTTATGCGTGAGAGAGATTTAAGAAATTTAGAGTATGACAAATTTTTAGCACTTTTAGCTGGATTTTCCCAAAATCAACACACACAAGATAAGATAAAAAAGCTCAGGCCTTACACAAATGCAAAACTTTTAGAAGAAGATAAAGCTAAAACGCAAGAATTTACAGATTTAGTGAAGGAAGAAGGATACTTCCCGTTATCGGAATTTCCTGATATATCTCAATCCATAAGCTTACTTACAATACAGGACAGTGTGTTACTTCCAAAAGATATATACGAAATAGGAAAAGTTTTGAGAGTTGTTAAAGAAGTCAAAAACTTTCTATCAGAAAAAGATATAAACCACTTAAAGCCTATACTTAAAAATCTATATCCACTTAAAGAAGTGGAGAAGATAATCTTTGACAGTATAGACCAAACATTTACTGTTAAGGATAGTGCAAGTTTTGACCTTAGAAGAATAAGGAGACAGATAAGAGAAACAGAAGAAAAAATAACATCCACTCTTGAAAAGTTTATCAACTCAAAAGATGTAGAAGAGATACTTCAAGATAGATTTGTGACTATAAAGAGAGATAGATTCGTTATTCCGGTAAAACATAACTTTGTATCAAGGATTAAGGGTATAATACAGGATAGGTCTTCTTCAGGACAGACTGTATTTGTAGAACCTTTGGAAGTTGTAAATTTAAATAACAGACTGTTGGACTTAAAACTTCAAGAATCAATAGAGATAAGAAGAATACTTAAATTTATCACAGACATTTTAAGGTCTAAGGTTGAATTTATCAGAAAGAGTTTTGAATCTATCTGTGAGTTAGATATACTTTATACAAAAGCTAAATTTTCACTGAAAGTTAATGGAAAATTTCCAGAAAACTCCGTATATATAAAATTAAACCAGGCAAAACATCCCATCTTTCTATTGAAAGATAAAGAGTTTATTCCGATAGATATAGACCTTATTGATAAAAAAGGATTACTGATTACCGGTTCAAATACAGGTGGTAAAACTGTAGCCTTGAAAACCTTAGGATTACTATCAGTTCTAAATCAAACAGCTATCCCTATTCCAGTAGATGAAGGTTCAACTTTGCCATTTTTTGAAGGTATATTTATAGATATAGGAGATTCACAGAGTATAGAAGAAAATCTGTCAACTTATTCAGCCCATATAAAGAATATTGACGAAATAATACACAGTTCAAATGAAAAAAGCTTAGTTTTGTTTGATGAGTTAATTCCAGGTACAGACCCGGACTTTGCAGCACCATTAGGTATTGCGATATTAGAAAGAATTCAGGAGATAGGAAGTTATGTTGTTGCCACTACCCATCTTAAAAGGGTGAAGTTATACGGTTTAAACTCTCAGTACTTTAGATTATCAGCCGTAGGATTTGATAAAGAAACTTTACAACCAACTTATCAACTCATATATGATACAGTTGGAGAGAGTATGGCATTTTACATAGCTGAAAAGTTAGGATTTGATAAAAAAACTCTAAATAAAGCCAAAAGTATAGTTGACAAAAACATCCTTAACTTTGAAGATATTGTAAATAATCTAAACAAACTTATAATAGAGTACTATCAAAAATTAAAAGAGGTTGAGGAGTCCCATCTTAAATTATCACAGGAGCTTCAAAAGTATAGAGAGTTAACTCAAAAGTTAGAGAAAGACAGAAAGGAAAAATGGAAGGAAAGTTTCAGAGATATAGAGGAGTTTTTAAGGAATTTAAGAGAAGAAGGTTATAAAGTTATAGAAAAGGTCAAAGAGGAAAAATCAGGAAAACCTTTAGAATCTTTTATAAAGACAAAGAGAGAACAGATAGGAACCATCTTAGAAGAAAAATCTCAAGATCAGTTTAATGAAGGTGATTATGTGAGACTTAAGGGAAAATCACAAAAAGGTACAGTTATCTCTGTAAGGGAGAGTAGGGCAAAAGTGGATTTTGGAGGACTGAAAGTATGGGTAAATCTGTCGGATTTGGAAAAAGTGGAAAAAGAAGATAAAAACATAAACGTTAATGTATCTGTAAAGAAACCTACAATATCACCCCAGATAAATCTCATAGGAAAAACAAAGGAAGAAGCTATCAGGGAACTCCAAGACTACATTGATAAGGCTTTACTATCAGGTATAACAACATTTAAAATAATACACGGTTTTGGAAGTGGAGTTTTAAGAAAGGCTGTTAGAGAGTTTTTAGATAGGCAACCTTTTAAAGTTAGGTACGAAGATGCACCTTACAATGAAGGTGGACTTGGAGCAACTATAGTTTATCTGGAGTAAAATATGGTGGTTGTATTTGGAAAAGGTAAAACAGGAGAAGCTGTAAAAAGATTTTTAGACAGTAAAGGAGTAAAAAATATACTCGTAGATGATGAAGATAGATTTAGGTTAGATAGAAAAGTAGAAGAGATTGTTATATCTCCCGGTGTTCCTTTTTTTCACAATATCTACAAAGAAGCAAAAAAGTTAAATATACCGGTTATTTCTGAGATAGAACTTGCAGATAGGTTTTACAAGGGTAGAAAGATAGCAATAACTGGCACAGACGGAAAAACTACAACAACTTCACTTATATATCACATACTGAAAGATATAACTAATACTTTTGTAGGTGGAAATTACGGAATACCTTTTGCTGATATAGTAGATAAAACTGATGAAAACTCTACTGCTGTTTTAGAACTCTCTTCCTTTCAGTTGTACTCCTGCAAAAATTTTAAACCAGAAATAGCAGTTATTCTAAACATATCAAAAGACCATCTTGACTGGCATAAAAAGATGTGCCACTACATTTTATCAAAGTATAAAATAACAAAAAATCAAACAGATAAAGATTTTTTGATACTAAATTACGATGACCAAGTAGTTAAAAATCTACGATCAAAAGCAGATACCTACTATTTCTCACTTAAACAGATACCAGAAAATCTTAAAGGTATATATATGAAGGAGTATATAAAATCTGATATAAACAAAGCCAGATTTGTTTTACAGAAAGATGAAAAGATAGAGTTTACAGTTAAAACAAAGTTAATAGGATTACACAACATTCAAAATATAATGGCGTCTATCTTGGCTACATACCTGTATGGTTTAAAAATTGAAGATATAATTGAAAAGATTGAGTCTTTTGAGCCACTTCCACACAGAATTGAGTTTGTTAAAGAAATTGAAGGTGTGAAGTTCTATAACGACTCAAAGGCAACCACTGTCCAAGCAGTTAAGAGAGCTTTGGAAAGTTTTGATAGGGGAATCATTCTCATACTTGGAGGCATAAATAAAGGAGGAGATTTTTCTATATTAGGAGAGATTCTAAAAGAGAGAGTAAAGAAAGTTTTTATAATAGGAAGGGATAGGGATCAGATAGAGGAGATGATAAAACCTTTCTGTGAAACAGAAAAAGTAAACTCCTTAGAAGAGGCTGTTAAGAAAAGTTTTAAATCTGCCGAAAATGGAGATACAGTATTACTTTCGCCAGGGTGTGCCAGTTTTGATATGTTTAAAAGTTATGTAGACAGAGGAAATCAGTTTAAAGATATTGTCCGGAAGTTAAATGGTTAGAGAGTTTTATTTTGATAAGATAATTTTTTTCAGCTTTTTATTTCTCATCATAGTAGGTCTTGCATTTGTTTACAGTGCTACTTTTGTTATGAATGACAGTTTTCACTATATTAAAAGGCATCTCTTTGCAGTAGCTTTAGGTTTAGTTGCCGGATTTTTTGCTTATCTTGTTCCAATATCCTTCTGGAAAAATTATGCCGTCCATATCTTTTTCATATCCTTCGGTCTTTTAATTCTTGTACTATTCTTACCTGGAGATTATCCTAAGAGATGGATAAATCTATTTGTCTTTAACTTTCAACCTTCTGAATTTACAAAGTTTGCTACTGTTTTATTCTTGGCAAAGTATATATCAAAAAAAGCAACTCAGTTGGAAAATAGATGGGAACCTGTGGTGCTTATATACGGTGTTGTTTTTCTGTTTGCTGCTCTTCCGATAGCCGTAGAACCACATAAAGGAGCCGCACTTTACATTATGGTTTTGACACTGCTTATGCTTATATCTTCTAAGTTTAAACTCAGATATGTACTTGCTCCTGCTTTAGTTTTACTACCACTTTTTTTCCTGTTTTTCATAGTAAAAAGTGAGTATGCCATGAGTAGGTTTAAAGGGATGTTTGAAGCATCTCCACACTCAAAGGAAGGTTATCAGAGTTTCCAATCTATGTTGGCTTTTGCAAAAGGGGGGCTATTTGGAGAAGGTTTAGGTCAAGGAACACAGAAACTTAAATATCTTCCGGAGATACATACGGACTATATATTTGCTTTGATAGGTGAAGAAGCCGGTTTCGTGGGAGCTTTTACAGTTTTATTTATATTTTTATTGATATTTTACAGAGGGGTTAAGATATCTCTTGAAAAGAGAGATGAATTTACAGGGCTATTAGGTTTAGGTATAACATACCTTATAACTCTGAATGCTGTTTTTCACATGGTTGTTAATCTAAATATAGGTCCGTCCACCGGATTTACACTCCCCTTTGTAAGTTACGGAGGGTCTTCTCTGATTATGAACTGTATATACATGGGAATTTTACTTAGGGTATCTAAGGAACCTGTAAGTATAGAGTATTTAAAAATTAGGTGGTAGATATGGATAAGGTATTTATCTCAGGAGGTGGAACAGGAGGACATTTTTATCCAGCACTTTCCGTTGCTAAAGAGTTAGAAAAAGAAGGTTATAGTGTTACGTATATAGGAACAACAGCCGGTATAGAGGCTCAAAAAGAGTTTCCGGTAGGTAAAAAAATACTGTTTGATATGTATGGAGTTAGAGGTAAGAATCTGATAAACCGTATAAAGGGAGTTGTATCTTTAGTTAAAACTACATACAGAGTTTTTAAACTTCTAAAAGAAGAAAAGCCTAAATTCTCCATCTGTTTTGGAGGATACACATCCATACCTTTAGGTGTGGCATCTTTCTTAACAGGTGTTCCACTTTTCATACATGAGCAAAACTCTATCCCCTCTTACTCAAATTTAATACTATCAAAATTTTCAAGAAAGATATTTATAACCTTTGAATACACAAAGAGATACTTTAACTCCAAAAAGACAGTTTTGTCTGGGATGCCTTTGAGAGATTCTGTTTTAGAAGCAGCAAAAAGTTATCAACCTTCTGAAAAGATAAGTCAGATATTGGTGATTGGAGGAAGTCAAGGATCAAAGAAGATAAATCAAACAGTTGTAGAGATGGCTGAGGATTTTCCGGATATAACTTTTCATATTATATTAGGAAAAAGCAATTTAGAACCGGCAGATATACCAAAAAATGTAAAACTATATAACTATGTAGATAATGTAGAAAAACTATTCTCTCAAACTGATATAGTAATTAGCAGATCTGGAAGTTCAACTGTAAATGAGATTATCACATTCGGAAAGTATGCCATATTTATACCGTATCCTTATGCTGCTTCAAACCATCAGTATTACAATGTAAAATTTTTAAAGGATTTAGGATTGTCAGATTTAATAGAAGATAGAGATTTGACGAAAGAGAAATTGAAGGAATCAATAGATAAAGCTAAAGGTTTAGATCTAAAATCAATATACAGCAGGTTAAGACAACTTGCGAAAACAGATGCAAAAAAAGTGATAATCAGTTCTATTAAAGAGGAGTTAGATGGTAAGAATTAATGATATAGATAAAGTAGAAGATGTGTCTTTAAAGGATTTTTGCACAATAAGGATAGGAGGATATGCTAAACATATATTTTTTCCCAAAAACGAAGAAGAAGTTATACTTTTATGTAGAGAAGCTTTAAATAAAGGTAAAAAAGTTATTCCTCTGGGACTTGGAAGTAATGTCATATTCAGTGATGGAGTCCTTACACATTTCTTCATACACTCTAAAAATTTAAAGAATCTATCTATAAAACAGCTTGGAGATGATTTTTATCTTGATATGGGAGCTGGAGTTAGTTTTAAACAGATCATCGAAGTAGTAAAAAAATATAACTTAGAAGGGTTTGAAAATCTGTCTGGTATCCCTGCTACAATAGGAGGAGCCGTCTGTATGAACGCCGGAGCATACGGCAGTGAGATTATGGATGTAGTTGAAAGGGTATACTGGGTAAGTGAAGAGGGAGATAGTATAGAATACTCTAAGGAAGATATATCCTACTCATACAGATACTCACAATTTCAAGAAGGGGGATTTATATACAGAGTTATAATAAAATTAAAAAAATCAGAGAGAGATGTAAAATCTCTCATAAAACAACATCTCTTAGATAGAAATAAAAAACAGCCTTTAGACCTTCCTACTTCTGGGTCTACCTATAAAAATCCTCTACCTCATTATGCAGGACAACTACTTGAAAAACACGGATTTAAGGGAAAGAGGGTTGGAGACGTAGGATTTTCTGAAAAACATGCAAACTTTTTGGTAAATTATGGTAATGCCAGATTTGAGGACCTTTTAAAACTTTTGGAAGAGGCAGAAAAAGTTATCTTTGATAGAGAAGGAATAGAACTTGAGAGAGAGGTAAGGATAATTGAGTAGTTTAAGAATTGCACTGATCTACGGAGGGACATCAAGAGAAAGGGAGATATCTATCAAAAGTGGAAAAGCTGTTGAAGGAGCTTTAAAGAGATTAGGTTATGAATTCCTCCATTTTGATCCAGTAGAAGGTAAGGGGTTTATAGATAGATTATGTGAATATAAGCCAGACCTTGCTTTTTTAGTTCTACATGGTAAAGGTGGAGAAGATGGAGTAATTCAGTCTATTTTACAGTTTTTAAACATTCCGTATACAGGATCAGACCACATTACAAGTGTTCTAACGATGGATAAAGTGTTAACAAAGATAGTGTTAAAACATTACGGCATAAATGTTCCTGAGGGAAAGGTTTTTTACAGTTTAGATCAGGCACTGGATTTTACACCTGATTTTCCAATAGTAGTCAAAGCCCCAACAGAGGGATCATCAATAGGTGTGTATATAGTGGATAACAGAGAAGAATACATAGAAGCTGTTAAGGAAGTGTTTAAAATTGACGAAAAAATATTAATAGAACAGTATATAAAAGGAAGAGAGTTGACTGTAAGTATAATAGATAGAGAGGTTTTTGACATAGTTGAGGTAAAAGTGGAAGATGGTTTTTATGACTATACAAATAAGTATGTGTCCGGTAAAACTACTTACATATGTCCGGCAGAGTTGGAAGAAAATCTATACAGAGAGATACAGATGATAGGATTGAGAAGTTATGAAGTTTTAAACTGTAGAGGTCCGGCAAGAGTTGATATAATGTTAGATCAGGAAAATACACCATTTGTCCTTGAGGTTAATACAATTCCTGGAATGACAGAGAGAAGCCTGCTCCCAAAAGCAGCAGCTGTAAAAGGAGTTAGTTTTGATATGTTAGTTGAAAAGATAGTAAGGAACAGTTTAAGGAATAGAAGATGAAGAAAGCTTCCATCGTAGCAATATGGCTAACTTTATGTGGACTATTTGGATACTATGCTCCGGCTTTACCTCTTATAAAAGATTTCGTAGCTATTAAAGAGGTTAGGATAAAGGGAACAGATAAACTTAAAGAGGAAGATATAAAAGATATATTTAAAAATGAAAACTGGTTTTTTGTTTCGGAAAAAAGATTAGAGGATAAATTTAAGAGGTTTGGATTTATAGATAGTGTAAGTTTAAATAAGCCATCCTATGGAATAGTTGATATAACTGTAAAAGAAAAGATACCTTACGGTGTAGTAAAGTTTGAAGGTAAAAACTTTATAGTGGATGATAGAGGTTACATCATAAAAGACCCATCTTACTACGATGTATCTGATCTAAAATTGATAAATTTAGAAGATTCTGAGATTGAAAGAACTGATATATCAAATCTAAAACTGATAGAAGATAGATTTAAGGATATTAAATTTAAAGAGTTTGTAATAAAAAAATCGTCTATTTACTGTATAACGGAAGATGGAAAACTATTAGTCTTTTCAAGAGAAAATATCGATGATAGTATAAAAAAAGCCCAGATTTTTATGTCAAGTGTAGGAATAAGAGATTACAGTTACATCAACTTCACATTTGACAGTATGGTGATAACAAAAAAATAGAATAGAGAGGTAGAAGTTATGAGTAAAAACAGTATAGTGGTTGTTACAGATGTAGGCTCTTCCAAGATAGCCACTTTAATAGCAGATATAGATGAGTTAGGTGAGATTCATATAATTGGCTCCGGAGAAAGTTTATCAAACGGAATAGAAAAAGGAAGTATAGTTAACTCGGCTGAATTTATAAAATCTTGCAGAGAGTCAATAAGTAACTCTGAAAATAGCTCTGGGTTTAAAGTAAGCGTCATCATATCCAACATATCAGGTCAGTATATGGATTTTAAAACTGAAAAAGATAGCTTGACATTTGAAGGAAACGGAAAAGAGATAGATGATACTGATATTATCACTCTAATAGACAAAGTTTCAGAAAAGATACCGAAGGATAATATGAAACTACTTCATATACTACCAAAGAGATATGTACTCGATAACGATCTTGTTTTGGACCCTGTAGGTCTCATAGGAAATAAATTGGAAGCAGAGTTCAACATTATCACAATAAAATCAAATATTTACAACAATCTAAAAAAATCTATCGAGTCGGCAGGTGTGGAAGTTATAGATTTTGTTGCCAATCCTATTGCATCTTCTTCTGCTGTATTATTTGAGGAGGAAAAAGATATAGGTGTTGCATGTGTAGATATAGGTGGAGGGTTATCAGACATAGCTGTGTATAAAAACGGCAATCTCGAGTATGTAAAATCTATACCTGTAGGTGGTATGTTGGTAACAAAGGATATAGCTTACAGATTTAAGATACCTAAAGAAGTGGCGGAGGGTTTAAAAAAACAACTGGGGATAGCATCTAAAGATTTACTGGAATCCAATGAAACTGTTGAGATACCTTCAAGGGAAGATGAAGAGACTATAAAGATAGATAGATACGACATTGCTGAAACAATAGAGTGGAGACTTACAGAAATGTTAGAGATTATAAGGAAAGAGTTAGAAAAAAGTGGTTTATATGAAAAACTTAATGCAGGAATAGTTTTAACGGGAGGTGTTGCCAATACTCCTTACATACAGTTTTTAGCTGAAAAGATATTTGAAAAAGATGTAAGGATAGGAAAACCGAAAGATTACCGGGGTTTTAGTGATAAATTCTCTTCCCCGGAGTATGCTACAGCTGTTGGGATGTTACATTTCATAAAAGCTTTCAAATTTAACAACAGGTCTTTTACAAAGGACAACACAAATAAAGGCCTTAATTTTGGTATCTTTAACAAATTTTTTGGTAAAATAAAAGAGCTTTTTTAAACTATGGAGGAAATATCATGGAGATAAACTACGAAGCAAAGAATCCAACGAGAATAAAGGTCTTTGGAGTTGGTGGTGGTGGTAGTAATGCTGTTGGGAGAATGTATGAGGAAGGGATAAATGATGTTGAGTTATACATAGTCAACACAGATCTTCAACATCTCAACTTTTTACCTGTTCCGAATAAAATCCATATAGGTGAGTCTTTAAGTAGAGGTCTTGGAGCAGGCTCTAAACCAGAGGTAGGTAGAGAGGCAGCTTTGGAGAATCTTGATAAAATAAAAGAAGCTTTAGAAGGTTCAGATATGGTCTTCATAGCGGCAGGTTTAGGAGGTGGAACTGGAACCGGAGCATCTCCTGTAATCGCTCAAGCTGCTAAGGAGCTTGGAATCCTAACTGTAGCTGTGGTTACAAAACCTTTTAGTTTTGAGGGTAAAGTAAGGTATAAAATAGCCGAAGAAGGTTTGGAAGAGCTAAAAGAAAAGGTTGATACATATTTAGTTATACACAACGATAGACTTCTGCAGGTTGCCGGTAAAAATGTATCCTTTGCCAACGCCTTTAAATTAGTTGATAACATACTGTATAAATCTGTAAAAGGGATAACAGATATGATAATGGTTCCTGCCCTTATAAATCCGGACTTTGCCGATGTTAAAACAGTTATGGAAAAGGCAGGAAAGGCACTTATCGGTATAGGAGCAGCAAGGGGAGACAGTAAAATAGAAGATGCGGTGGAAAATGCAACTTCATCTCCGCTTCTTGAGGGAACTTCGATACACGGTGCTAAGAGATTACTTATAAACATTGAGGTAAGCCCAGATCTTTCCTTCCAGGAGGTAAACGAAGCTGTATCAAAAATAAGAGACATTGCCCATGAAGAAGCCCATATAATATTCGGTGCTTCAATAATTCCAGAAACAGAAGATGAGATAAAGATAACCGTTATAGCAACGGATTTTGAAGATGAGAAAAAAACTCAAAAACAGGATGTTAAAACCATAAAGAAACCAAACATCACAAAGGAAGTTATCCAAAAATCGGAAGAAAAAGAGATCAAACCAGTCATAGAAGAGTTTTCTTATGATGATTTAGAAATTCCACCGTGGATAAGAAAAAGTAGAGGAGTTAATTGATAATAGGGCTGGCTAATATAGTCACTCTATCTAGGTTATTTTTAATTCCTTTTATTGTCTATTTTATACTTCAAGAGAACTATGTTGTCAGTGGTGTTTTAATCAGCATAGCAATAATATCTGACTATTTAGATGGTGTGATAGCAAGAGCAGTAAACGATGTAACTAAACACGGTGAGTTGTTAGACCCAGCTGTAGATAAAATCTTTACAATCTCCCTGCTGACGGCTTTTGTCCAGAAGGGTGTTGTTAACACATACGAAGTTTTTCTTATAGTGTCGAGGGAGATGCTGGTTACATGGGTAAGGAGTGTTATGGTAAACAAAGGTATAGTTATACCTGCATATTCCTTGGGTAAACTGAAGACTACATTTCAGATGATAGCTCTGTTTTTACTTTCCATAAACCTTGTAAATTACGGTAAATTATCCCTTTGGTTATCAATTCTGTTTGCTTACATATCTGCAGTTGAGTATTTCTTGATATTTTATAGGGAGAAAGCATGGAAATAGTACTATACTCTATAATTGCCTACCTTATAGGTTCTATTCCATTTGGACTTATTGTTGGTAAGATTTTTGGTAAAGATGTAAGGAAAGAAGGTAGTGGAAATATAGGAGCTACAAATGTTACAAGGGTTATAGGAAAAAAGGCAGGTTTACTGGTTTTTTTCCTTGACGCTGTTAAAGGTTTTTTCCCGGTTTACTATCTAATATCAAAAGGTTATCCATCTAAAATAGTTTCCGTAGTTTCTATATTTGCAGTATTGGGACATACATTTTCTGTGTTCCTAAAATTTAAAGGTGGTAAGGGTGTAGCAACAGCTTTGGGAGTACTACTTGCTCTAAACACAAAAGTGTCAATAATAATACTTACATTTTGGCTCGGTATATTCTTGACAACCGGTTATGTATCTTTAGCATCCATCATCTCTTCAAGTATATCTTGGGTTGTTTTACATATTCTATCAGGGGATATATACTACACCTATGCCGCTTTTTTTATAGCACTGATTATAATCTTTAAACATAAATCAAACATAGAGAGACTTATAGAAGGTAAAGAGCACAGGTTTATCCATAAATGAATTAATTTTACTTACCAACTAAATTCATTAGGTCAAAAACTTTAAGGTTATAGTTGTATAGAACATTTAGGTAGCTTAAGTTTGCATTTTGATAGTTAATTTGAGATTCCAAAACTTCCAGTAAGTTTGTTATATTGGCTTTAAATCTCTCGGTAGATAATCTCAGTGACTCTCTGGATACTTCTATATTTGATCTCTCTGCCTGTAATTGGGTTTGTAAAGCTTTTATATCTATCAATGTCTTATTTATCTCTGTTTGAACTTCCTTTATCTTATCCTGTAGTTGTATCTCATATTTTGATTTATCAACCCTTGCCTGTAAAACTCTACTATCTTTTGCAAAACCATCAAAAAGCTGCCAGTTTAGAGACAGACCTAAGTTGTATCCTTTCTTCCAGATCTCGTTTCCGGCAGGGAAGTTTCTCTGATTGTTTGTTTGGTAGTTCAAGAATGCGGACAGAGATGGATAGTTTGCAGCTTTCTGGTAATCTATCTGATGATCTGCAAGTTTTAGCTGAGCTTTCAAGACTCTAATCTCTGTGTTATCTTCTATCCTTGATGTGTCTACATCAGCCGTTAACTGTGTTAACTGTCCTTCCGGAGGTGTTATATCTTCTAACATCAAAAATCTTTTTAAATCTTCTACTGACTTTTCATAATCTGCTTTTGAAGATTCATAATCAGCTATTGCAGATTGAAGTTGAGAAGATGCTCTCATAAAATCATACTTAGCAAGAAGTCCTTCCTTATACTTTGCCTCTATATATCTATAGTTTTCCTGCCAGTATTTCAGATTTTCCTCTTTTATTTTAACTATCTCTTTATTTAGAAGTGATATTAAAAACAGCCTTCTTGCCGTGTCTTTTACTTTCTGTTTGACATCTTCCTTTATAACCTGTTGTGTCTCCACACTTACCTTTGACAGTTTTATAAGTGAAAATATCTGATAATCAAATATCTTTTGAGTTAAACCTGCTTTTGCAGAATACTGATTCTTTGGTGTAAATCCAGATATGTAGTTTGGATCCCATCTTGTATAGCTGGCTGTTAAGATTAAAGAAGGTAGTATATTACCTTTGGCTTCTTTAAGTTGATACTCTGTTTTTTCTATATCCTTCTCTGTAAGTTTTATATTTGTAGCGTTTTTTTCTGCTATTGAAATCACCTCTTCATAGGTAATTGCCTGAGCAGACCCAAAACATAACGTTACCAAAGAGATAAATGCTAACTTTTTCATCTCACTTGACCTCTGACATTACTTTAACAGTCATTCCATCTTTTATATTCATCAGGTTTGAAACTATCACCTTATCCTCTGGTTTTAGGTCTGCCGTTATATACACAAAACCTGGCTCCTGAGATAAAACACCTACTATAACTTTTTTGACCTTAGAGTCCGGGGAAACTGTATACACAAAGCTGTCATTTCCCATAAGTCCAACTACCTGCTCCGGCAGTTTATAACCTTTTTTCTTCTCAACAACAATTTTAGCTTTTCCATACATATTTTCTCTTAACTTTCCATCTCTATTTTCTATAAGAGCCTTAACTACAAGTAGGTTATTTTCATTAAGAGAGGAAGATATATAATCTATCTTTCCTTTAACAGTACCAATTCCATCTATATCAATATCTATACTATCACCTAACTTTATAGATTTTAGATAACTCTGTGGAAGCTGAAAAACAGCCCAGAGAGGATTTAGTTTTAGTATATAAAAAGCCTGTGTCTGTGTATCTACATAATCTCCCACATTTATCATTCTTTTATCTAAAAACCCATCAAAAGGTGCCTTTATAACTGTTTCTCTTTTCTGTCTGTTATACTCTTTTAACACAGCTTTTGCCGAATTTAACTGATTTAAAGCAACTTCCATATCAGTTTTTGCATTGTCAACTTCTTCTTTTGCTATCAACTCTCTTTCATATAACTGTTTTCTTCTCTCATATATAGATTTTTTATTTAGATAAATACTTTCAAGTTGATTTACAACCGCCATCTGGGATTCTATCTGATAATCCTCTTTATCTGGCTCTATCATTGCAAGAGACTGACCCGCTTTTACAAAAGACCCTTCCTCAACAAAAAGTTTAATAACTCTCCCGGATACTTGAGGTTTCAAAGTGGCAGATATCTTCGCTTGTAATGTAGTATTAGCCGTATAGTAGATATTCAACTCTTCCTCTTTTGGAGTTACAACTTTCACAGTAGGGGTTGGTTTCTGTTGTTGGGTGTTCTGTGGTTGAGCTTTACTACTCTCTATCTTTTTTACAATTGAGAGACCTATCACTCCGATGACTACTAAGGTGACAGCTGTTAAAACTTTCTTCATCTGTATCCTCTCTTGACTGATTTATCAGTCAGATTATATAATAGGCTAACCTAAAAAATCAAGGAGTTTGATGATGTATAGCTTCTTTATCAGAAGACCCGTAACCACATGGATGTTTATATTAGCATTCATCATAGCTGGTTTATATAGTCTAAAACATATCCCCATAGACAGAAATCCTGATGTTGACTTTCCCATAGTTTCCATATCCACAACTTATCAAGGAGCATCTCCTTATGTTATAGATACAAACATAACCAGAAAGATAGAGGATGAGCTTGCTACTATAAGTGGTATTGAAGCTATAAACTCATCAAGTTATACAGGAGTATCAAGGATAACTGTTATATTTGACCTTGATAAAGATATAGATGTTGCCTCACAGGAAGTCAGAGATGCAGTAAACAGAGCCCAGAGACAGTTTCCACCTAACACAGACCCTCCGGTAGTCAGAAAGGTGGACACCTCTATGGCTCCGATACTTGCTATTCTTTTACACGGAAATGTAGATTACGGAACTTTAAGCTACTTTGCAGATAAGGTCGTAAAGAGAGAGTTTGAGAGAGTCCAAGGAGTAGGGGAAGTTGACCTTGGAGGTTTTAGAGATTATGTGATGTGGGTGAGAGTTGACCCACTAAAACTGGCTGGTTATAAGCTTACAGTTATGGATGTTGTAAATGCATTACAGGCAAACAACGTTGAGATTCCTTCTGGAAGGATAGATTCCAAAGATAGAGAGTATGTAATAAGGGTTTACGGTAAGGGACAGTCTGCTGAAGATATAAACAACATAATAATAAAGAACAACATAAGGATAAAGGATGTAGGAAAAGCAGAGTTTACATTTGATGAGAGGAGAGGAATAGTAAGATTTAAAGCTTTTGACTCAAAAGAGGCAGAGCCTGGAATAGCTCTGATTATATACAAACAGTCAAAGGAAAACACGGTAGAAGTTTCAAAAAGAGTTATTGAAAAGATGAACGAGTTAAACAAACAACTCCCCGCAGGAGTTAGACTTGATGTTAACTTTGACGCTTCCGTATTCATAGAGAGAAGTGTAAATGATGCACTACATGAGATACTCGTAGGGTCTATACTTACAGCTTTAATGGTTTTCCTATTTTTAGGAAGCTTTAGAATGACGTTTATTCCCATCATGGCAATTCCTGTCTCTATCTTAGGAGCTATAGCTTTTCTATTTTTCTTTGGACAGACATTAAACACATTTACACTCCTTGCATTGGCGGTTGCAGTTGGACTTGTTATAGATGATGCAATAGTTGTTATGGAGAGTATATACAGAAGAAATGAGGAGGGTTTAAGAGGTTTAGAAGCTGCAGAGAGGGGAACAAGAACAGTTATATTTGCCCTACTTGCATCAACAGCTTCACTGATAGCGATATTTATCCCTGTTTTATTTGTAAAGAGTGTTATAGGTAAATTTTTCTTCGGTTTTGCTTTTACCTTGATAGTAGCAATAGCTATATCTTACATTGTGTCCTTAAGTTTTACACCTATGATATCAGCAAGGTTAGTAAAAGTAGGTGAGAAAAATATATTTCAAAAAGCTTATGATAAGTTTGAATATCTGTTTGATATAGCTTTAAAGTGGTCTTTAAACAACAAGTTGATAGTTTTGGCTATATCTTTTATAACAGTTATAATTGGGTTTAAACTTGCATCTATCACACCAAAAGAATTTACCCCGATAGTTGATGAAGGAAGGTTCTTAGTTAGATTTGAGACGCCTACAGGTTCATCTTTTGATTTCGTGAATAGAAAAGCAAGGGAACTTGAAAAAATAGTAGAAAAAAATCCTTATGTACTCAGATACGGTGTAGCTTTTGGTGAAGGTATAGCAGGAAGACCAGAAGTAAACGGAGGAATATTCTTCATCACATTAAAAGATAGAAGTACTGGAAGACCTCACCAAAAAGAGATAATGGATATGTTTAGAAAAGAGTTTAGAAAAGTTCAAGATGTTAGAGCCATAATAGATATACCATCTGCCGTAGGTCCAAGGGCTGGAAGGTCGGCAGATATTATGTACGTAATAAAAGGACCTGATCTTAATGAGCTTGCAAAAGTATCATCTACTATAGAATCAACATTAAGACAAACTCCTGGATACACAGATATAGACACAGATTTAAGGATAAACAAACCTGAGATAAAAGTAACGATAGACAAAGAGAAGGCTTTGAACCTGGGAGTATCTACGGAAGATATAGCAAATACATTAAACTTCTTGTTTGGAAAGTATAAAATAGGAACCTACGAAAAAGGCTCAGAAAGTTATAACTTCTATATAAAGGCAGAAGAGAACTTCTTAAGTAGTTTTGATAATCTATCAAAGATATATGTAAGGGCAAAAGATGGAAATCTTCTACCTATATCCTCTGTTATCAAGTATGAGTTGGGTCCGGGATACAACGTTTTAAACAGGTATAACAGACAGTATGCGGTCACTCTCTATGCAAATGTAACAGGTGGGAAATCTGTAGGAGATGGAGTATTAGAGGTTGAAAAGATAATAAAAGAGCATCTACCTGCAGGATACACTTATGAAGTAGGAGGACAGGCAAAGGAGTTTAAGAGGACCTTCTCTTACCTTGGACTTGCACTTATTGTTGCCATAATAGCTGTATATATGATACTTGCTTCACTGTTTGAAAGTTTACTCCATCCTTTCACAGTCCTATTAACTCTTCCTTTTGCTGTATCAGGAGTGTTTGCTCTGATACTTCTAACCGGCACAACCTTAAACGTAACATCTTACTTTGGTATCATCTTACTGATAGGACTTGTAACCAGGGATAGTGTCTTATTTATAGAGAGGATAATACAACTTAAAAAAGAAGGTTATCAAACATTGGATGCAATTATGCAGGCAAGAAAGGAGAGATTAAGACCTATCCTTATGACCACACTTACTATTTTTGCATCACTTCTACCAGTATCCTTAGGATTAACAGAAGGCTCGGAGATGAGACAACCACTTGCAATAGCTGTTATAGGTGGTCTTTTAACTGCTTTACCTTTAAGTTTATTTGTAATACCTATAATCTATCTGTTGATTGATAAAATCAAACTTAGGAGGGCGTAAAGATGTATGGCTTTGAATTTCACAATCCTACAAAAATTATATTCGGTAAAAAAACTCATCACAAAATAGGTGAAGTTTTGAAGGAAGATGGGATAAAAAAGGTGTTATTTGTTTATGGACAGTCTTCCATAAAGAAAACGGGACTATACGATGAGATAGTTAAATCTCTAACAGATAACGGTGTAGAGTTTATAGAACATGGTGGAGTCAAGCCAAATCCGGTTTTATCTCACACAAGAGAAGGTATAGAGAAAGCAAAGAGACACAAAGTAGATGCCATCCTGTCTGTAGGCGGAGGGTCTGTCCTCGATGAAGGTAAAGCCATAGCCGTTGGATCGGTAAGTGATGTTGATGTTTGGGAGTACTTTTTAGGAAAGAGAGATATAACGAAAGCCATACCTAACTATACGGTTTTAACCTTAGCAGCAACTGGGAGTGAGATGAACGGCTATGCAGTTATAACAAACGAGGAAACACAGGAGAAACTTTCCATAGGTTCAATACACACATTCCCGAAAGTATCCATACTAAATCCGGAGCTTACATTAACTGTTCCAACTTCCTACCAAGCTTATGCTTCTGTTGATGCAATAGCACACGTTATAGAGTGGTACTTTACATGTTCCATCTGTCCCAACATATCAAATCTCCTTGTTGAGTCGGTGGTAAAATCTGTCATAGATACTACCAAGAGGATATTAAAAAATCCTCAGGATTACGATGCAAGAGCGGAGTTTATGTGGACGGCAACATTGGCACTAAACGGTATAACAAGACCGGGATACAAAGACGGGATATATATAAACCATATGATAGCCCATTCCTTAGGAGCACTTTACGATTTACCTCATGGAGCTTGTTTATCCATAGTAATTCCGGCATGGATGTGGTGGCACAAGGATAAGAATCCTTCTCAATTTGATAGATTTGCAAGACAGATTTTCGGACTGAACTCTAAGGAAGAAGGTATAAAAGCCCTTAAAAATTTCTTTAAGGAGATTGGTACCCCAGTGTCTCTACAAGATGGAGAAATTCCTTCCTCTGATATAGATAAGATAGCAAACCATGTGTATAACACAACTGCGAAGATATGGGGATTGGATAAGATATACACTCCGGAAAAGTTAAAAGAGATTCTTTACTTGGCTTTAAGGAGTAATGTAGAATGAATCTATCAACAAAAGAAAAGCTTTTAGAGGCTGCAAAACAGCTTTTTTCAGAGAAAGGATACCATGAGACAAAAATCTCAGATATAGTAAGTAAAGCACAGGTAGCTCAGGGAACTTTCTATATCTACTTTAAAAGTAAAGAAGATATATTTCTTCAACTTATAAAAAAGATACACCAAGAGCTTCTAGATAAACTTTCAAAGTATAGAGAGATTCCAGGTGATCCTCAAACCATCTTAACTATGCTTGTGGAGGAGTTTTTGGAAGAGGTTTATAAAAACAGAGAGTTAGCCCAGATATTCTTCGGACAGTTGTTAGGTGTAAATGAGGAGTTTAGACAGCTCTATGTAAAGAAGATATCAGATATTCAAAGATGTACTAAGTAGATTTTACAACGAAGAAAGTTCCACTGTTTTATCTACCATCAT
Source organism: Hydrogenothermaceae bacterium (assembly GCA_037478615.1). Classification (GTDB taxonomy): domain Bacteria; phylum Aquificota; class Aquificia; order Aquificales; family Hydrogenothermaceae; genus JAOABC01. Next base: position 3,107 of record JBBFMH010000004.1, on the reverse strand, counting down.
ACTTGGATTTTTAAGACAGCTATTTTTTAACTGTTTGATAGAAAGAAATTTAACTTTAGACCAGATGAAAAGCAAAGCTTATGTAGCCTTAGATATAATAAACAGAGGAGTTTGGCAGGAGGTGAGAAACCTTTGAGAAAATTAGTATTTATACTGTTGTTTTTTTCATTTGCAAAGGCTCTAACCGTTGAAGAAGTTGTTAATAAAGCCATACAGAGCAATCCCGAGCTACAATCTCTAAGACAGCAGATAAAGTCGGCAGAGTTTGGACTAAAAGTAGATGAAAGTTTATACTTTCCTACATTCTTCACAAAAGCTTCTTATCAGTACTACGGTAAAACTCCAACAACTACAATACCAAATTTTCCTGTATCTTTTAAACAGTCAAATCAAAGTTTTCAAACCTTTAACATAGGATTTAATCAAACTCTATACTCCGGTGGACAGATAACTTCAAAAGTGGAAGCCTCTAAATATAACCTTCAGGGAACTTTATACCTATACAGAGAAAAAGAAAACCAGATAAAAGCAGATGTTATAAAAGCTTACATAGATCTATTCATAACAGCATCTCTTATAGATATATACAAGAAGGAGCTTAAATCTATAGAGTCTCTCTACACGCAGGCAGAAGGTTTCTTCCAGGAAGGACTTATCACGAAGGTTGATCTTCTTCAAACAAAGGTCAGACTTGCAGAAGTCCGTAAAAACCTCACAGAAGCTCAAGGTAACTACATAATAGCTCTATCAAGACTGTCTCAACTCATAGGAGAAGAGATAAAAGATGAAAAATTTGAGCCGTTTAAAATAGATATTCCTGATAACTTAGATATAAAAAATCTATTAGAGAGAGAAAACAGACCGATATTGTCTTACTACAGAGAAAGTATAAAACAGCTGGAAAAGTTAGAGAAGATTGAGTCTGCCGGATTTTTACCAAAACTGTTTATACAGGGAGAGTATATATACACAAACCAAAGTCCATACCTTGACCCAAAAGGTAATTTACTATTTACAGTGGGAGCATCAATACAGTTTCAGGGAATATCTCCATACTACAGAACATTACAGGCAAAATCAAACACATCAAAACTGAGATATGACCTTCAAGATATGAAGGAGAAGATAAAACTCGAAATAAAAACAGCCTATCAAAACTTCATAACAGCAAAGGAAAATTACAGAGTTTCAGCAGAAAATCTACAGTATGCACAGGAGTACTTTGAACTTGTAAAAGAGCAGTACGGAAATCAACTTGCCACAAATACGGACCTATTAAACGCAGAAGCTGCCCTAACGAGAGCATTGGAGAGTAAAGAGATAAACTACTATAACCTTATTAAATCTTATATAGATATCAAAAAAGCTATTGGTGAGGATCTGTGATGGATAGAAAAAAACAGGTAGGGTTGATTACAGTAATAGTTTTAACGGTAGGATTTTTAATTGTATCTGTTAAGTGGATACACCACAGAATGAATTACATAATAACAGATGCCGTATTTGTTGAAACTGACTATTTGGCAAATGTAGGATTTAACAGAGTATCCGGAAAAGTTATTCAGCTTTACAAAAAAGAAGGAGATACAGTAAAGGCAAATGAAGATATAGCAAAGATAGATGACACAGATTATAAAATCCAGCTTGAAGCTTTAGAAAAAAAGATAGAATCCCTAAAATATCAAAAAAATCAACTTGAAAATCAGCTTCAGAGAGTTTGGAAAGAAACCACTATAAATGAGGATATTCAAACCATTACCACAAAAGAGATAGAAAAGAGAAGAGAGAGTTTAAAAGCTCAGTTAAAACAGGTTGAATCCCAGCTAAATTTAGCAAAGAAAGATGAAGAAAGATACAGAAATATCCTTGAAAAAGGTTTAATACCAAAGAGAAAGTATGAAGAGGTAAAAACAAACCTTGAAGTTCTTGAAAATCAAAAAGTAGCCATAGAAAAAAGTATAGCGGAGATTAAACTTTCGGAAGAAAAAGCTGTAAAATCTGTCTTATATGCCAAAACTCAGAGGGAGATAACATCGGAAATAGAAAATCAGATAAAATCTTTGGAAAGCCAGATATCATCTCTTGAAAAAGAGAGAGAAGATTTAATAAACCAGATAAACTACACCACCTTAAAATCTCCCTATGACGGTGTTATAGCAAAGAAATTTATCTCAATTGGAGATGTAGTTAAAGCCGGACAGCCCATATACGCAGTAGTAAAATCGGATAGCTTCTATATAAAAGTTTTACTTGAAGAGACAAAACTTCAAGGGTTAAAAGTGGGAAACAAAGCATATATAAAACTTGATGCATATCCCGATAGAACATTTGAAGGAGTTGTCGAAAGTATAGATATAGCATCTGCTGCCAAATTTGCATTAGTCCCGAGAGATATATCAGCAGGAGAGTTTACAAAGTTAGCCCAGAGGATCCCTGTAAAGATAAGGATAACCAAAGGTGATAAATCTATACTCAGAGTTGGTTTAGGTGGAGAAGTGGAGATAGAGAAGAGTAAGTGATATGGAAAAACCTATACATGAAAGAATATCAGACTTAGAGAGAGGATTAATAACATTCATAGTTATGACCGGAGCCTTTATGGCTATACTGGACACAACCATAGTTGATATAGTTGTTCCCAAGATGATGGGACCATTACAGACAGATCTTTATGGTGTCCAATGGGTTATAACAGCCTATATGATATCCTCTGCGGTTATGCTCATACTTTCTGAATGGCTTGATAAAGTGATAGGTTTAAGAAATGTATTTATAGCCGGAATAATATTATTCACGGTGTCATCGTTTTTCTGTGGACAGGCTCAGAATATAGATTGGATGATTGTTTCAAGGGTGTTTCAAGGTGTAGGAGAAGCTTTAATAATGGCAACAGCTCAAACAATACTTTTCTCCGTTTATCCAGAAGAAAAAAAAGGTCTTGCAATGGGAATTTTTGGACTTGGAGTGAGCTTTGCTCCTGCTCTCGGACCAACCTTAGGAGGATACATAACAGAGTACTTAAATTGGAGATGGGTATTTTACATAAATATTCCAGTAGGTATATTGACAACCTTACTTGCTATCTTTTATCTACCTGAAACCAGTAT
>JBBFMH010000003.1:0-28454 GCA_037478615.1 Hydrogenothermaceae bacterium | reverse complement strand
ATAAGGACAGAAGAATCGTTAAATGTGGCTCTAAAAGAGATAGAGGATATAAATCATTTTCTTGAAGGTTTCTGTAATGTAAGACATCTTTATGATCTTACTCTACTTGCAAAGGGGATAATACTTTCAGCATTAGCGAGGAAAGAAAGTAGAGGTGTTCACTATAGAGAAGATTTTCCACAGGAAAGAGATGAATTTAAAAAACATACAGTATTAACTCCTGATTTTAAAATAAATTTTATGGAGGTGTAAGCCATTCAAGAGTTAAGAATTAACAATCAGATTAGAGTTAAGGAAGTTAGGCTCATTACGGAGGATGGACAGAATTTAGGTATCGTGCCTATTGAAGAGGCTTTGAAGATGGCTCAGCAGAGAAATCTTGACCTCGTGGAAGTGTCTCCAAATGCTAACCCTCCCGTATGTAAGATTATGGATTACGGTAAATATAAGTTTGAGCAGAAAAAGAAGGAAAAAGAGGCTAAGAAGAAACAGCATGTCCAAGAAGTTAAGGAGATGAAGTTTAAACTCAATATAGAGAAACACGACTATGAAACAAAGATTAAACATATAAGAGAGTTTATACAGGATGGAGACAAGGTCAGGGTTTGGATATGGTTTAGAGGTAGAGAGAATGTCCATCCGGAGCTTGGAGATAAACTTGCAAACAGAATAATAGAAGACCTATCAGATATAGCTACGGTTGAAAAGCCTCCGTTAAAAGAAGGAAAAAATATGATGTTTACCTTAGTGCCAAAGAGTGATAAAAAATAGTATAATATAGATACTTAAAGCCGAAGTGGCGGAATTGGCAGACGCAGGGGACTCAAAATCCCCCGCCCGCAAGGGCGTGCGGGTTCGACTCCCGCCTTCGGCATTACTATCTAATTGGAGGAAAGTGTATGTATAAACTTGATGTTGTGACACCTAAGGGAATTATATTTACCGGTGATGTTTATCAAACTGTTATAACAACTGCGGATGGTGAGATAGGTATCCTTGAAAACCATATGCTTTTACTTACAAACATAAAACCTGGAAAACTAAGGATAGAGAAAAGTCCGGTAGATGTTCAAGAGTTTGCTGTTACATACGGAGTTATTGATGTTGCCGGAGACAAGGTTATTGCTCTGGTTGAGGAAGTTTATGATCTGGACTCTATAAATGTAGAAGAAGAGAAAGCTCTCCTTGAAGAGGCAAATCAGAAACTCAGTTCAGAGAGTATAACTGACCAAGAGAGAGAACATTATCTAAAGCAGAAAGAAAGAGCGGAAGCTTTAATAAACCTTGCAAAATCTAGATCATCTTAATATCAATCCAGATGAAGATATCTCCCCCTTCATAAGGGGGAAGATTCATATAATTCAGAAAAAAGATGGATACCGTTTTAATGTTGACTCTATACTCCTTGTAAGTTTTGTGAATATATCTCCATCAAAAAAAGTAATAGACCTTGGAACCGGAAGCGGTGTAATTCCAATCCTTCTTAATCTTAAATCTAAAAATCTCAAGCTGTATGCCATAGAAGTCCAGGAAAGTATGTATTCCCTTGCAGAGAGGAATTTTAGACTAAACAACGTTGAAGTTTACCTAAAGCTGGTAGATGTTAGAGATGTAAAGAACGTTTTTCAGAATCAGTTTTTTGACTGTGTTATAACAAATCCACCTTACTTTATCTCAAAGGATTACTCATCAAATCAGTATGTAGAGAAGTCCGAACATCTTGCAACTTTTGAAGATTTTGTTAAGTCTGCATCTTATCTTTTAAAGAATAAAGGTAAGTTTTATTATATATTTCCGGTAAGTAGATTTGTTGAGAGTATCACAGTTTGTAAATCTTACAAACTACAACCTAAGAGATTTAGATTTATCTACCCATCTGTCAATGACAGTGCTACACATGTTTTAGTTGAATGTTTGAAAGCAGGGAAAGAAAGAGGAGAAGTTGTAGAAAAGCCTCTGATAATGTATGAGAATCCAAAAGAGAAAAAATACACTCAGGAAGTTTGGAATCTACTTGAAAACTTTACCTAAAAATCTTGAAAATGAAGGTTAAAAATCTATAATGAATATTAGATATATAAAAAACATTCTCAGGAGGAAGAAGTTGGAAGAGTTAGACAGAGAAAATAAGCAACAGACAGAAGAGGTTGAGAATCATGTAATAGAGGAGCTTCAAGATATTGATAAAGACAGTCTGATAGAAAATCTTAAAAAAGAGAATGAGGAGCTTAAAGCCAAGTTACAAAAGACTGAAGAAGCAGCAAAAAGATTAAGTAATCTGTATCAGCTTTTACAGAGAGACTTTGAGGATTATAAAGTAAGATCCATAAAAGAGAAAGAACAGGTTAGAGAGGAAGCTATTGAGAAGTTCGCAAAATCTTTTCTTGAAGTGATAGATAACTTTGAGAAAGCTTTAGATAGTTTGAAAAATCCTTCTGATATAAACTCTATAATTACAGGAATCCAGATGGTTCATTATCAAGTTGTGAAACTTTTACAAGATTTTGGGATAGAGAAGATAGAAGTCCAGGGAGAGTTTAATCCCCTTGAACATGAGGCTTTAGAAACATTGAGAACAAAAGACTATCCTTCAAACTACATAGCTAAGGTTTTACAGAATGGGTATAAATATAAAGGAAAAGTTATAAGACCTGCTAAAGTTGTAGTTGCTATCAATGAAGAGGAAGAGATAACTTAGATGAACTTTTTTAGACTTTTGGGGGTAAGTCCCCTTTCTTCTACTGAAGAGATAAAAAAAGCATTTTATAAAAAAGCTAAAAAGTTTCATCCAGATTTAAATCCAAATGCAGGTGAGATATTTAAATACATAACCCAAGCTTATGAGACCCTCACAGACCCGGAAAAGAGGAAACATTACGAATCTGTGTTAAACAAAAAATCTATCCTTGATAAATTCTCTGAATCTTTTTTTGGGTTCCTTGGCTTTACAGCCAAGCCAAAGAGAGGTAAAAATATAAAACTTACCTTAACGGTATACCTTGAAGATGGTTTGAGAGGTTCTAAAAAGGAGATCTCATATAAAAGGAAAGTTATCTGTGGAGACTGTGATGGTTGCGGTTTTACAGAACATAGCAGTATAGTTAAATGTGAGAAATGTATAAACGGATACATAGATACTAAACTTGGGAAGATACCCTGTCCTGAATGTCTTACAAAAGGATTTATAATTAAAAATCCGTGTAATACCTGTAAAGGCATAGGATACTATACTAAAATGGATAGAGTTGTTATAGATATTCCTGTTGGTGTTAGGGGTGGAGATTTTATAAAAATAGAAAAAATAGGGAATGCCGGTTTAAACGGAGGAGATTACGGAGATCTTATTATTAAATTCAGACTTGATACATCTCCTTTTGAAATATCCGGAAATGACCTTATCTTAAAGATGAAATTAGAAAAACACCCTTCTGAGTATAGTTCTATAAATTTAAAACTTCCTTCTAAGGAAAAGATAACCGTAAACATGCCAAACATAGACCCACCTTTTAGATTGGTTGTTAGAAACTGTGGTTATACATCACCGGAAGGAGATAGAGGAAACCTATATATAGACATCACCTAGATTTTAGATTTAACTCTATATTTTTCAGATGATCATCGTAGTTATCTGTAAATATATGGCTTTTTCTATCTTTTGAAAGAACATAGTAGATATAGTTGTGATTTTTGGGATTTATTACAGCATCTAAAGAACTTAAACTGAAACTACATATCGGAGTAGGAGGAAGTCCTTTGTAAATGTATGTGTTATACGGTGAATCAAACTTCATATCTTCTTTTCTTAGTTTTCCAGAATACCTATTCTTTAACATAAGTCCGTATACTACCGTAGCATCTATCTGTAATCTCATACCTTTTTTAAGTCTGTTGAATATAACGCCGGCAATAATAGGTTTTTCCTCTTTTAAAAAAGCCTCTTTTTCTATCATGGATGCTATAATCATACCTTCGTAGAAGGTGATACTTTTATCTTTGAATCTATCTTTGTACGGTAGATATTTTTTCTCAAACTCTTTTAAAAATATGTTAATAACTCCATTTAAATCAGATTTGTATGGTATTCTGTAAGTTTCAGGTGGAAAATAACCTTCAAAGCTATCCCCTTCTAAATTTTTTGCCTTTACATTATTCTTATCAAAAACAAATCTTAAAAACCTCTCTTTCTCTAATATTCCTTCATTTTGAAGTCTTTCTGCTATTGTTATAAGGTTGTCTCCCGGAATTATTGTGAATAAATACTCTTTTACATATCCTTTTTCTAACATATTTAAAACATCAAAGATAGATAGTTCACCTTTAAAACTGTAATATCCAGCTTTTAATGTAGAGTTTTTTAGTTTTACCATCAACATAAATATATATGGATCAGATATCACTCCTTCTTTTTCTAATAAAAATGCTATGTCTTTTGTATGCATACCTTTTTCTATGTTTATCTCAACGGAAACGGATCGTTTATAGTTTATCTGGTATAAAGTGTAGGTTAATAAAAGTAGTGATACTACAGACAGTATAATTACGAACTTTTTCATCTCATAGAGATACCATCTAAGTATGTTTGGAGGATAATAGCTGCTGAAAGACTGTCTAACTTCCCTTTTTCTTTTAGTTTTTTTGGGTTTAGATGTTTTTCTGCCAAAGATGATGAAAATCTCTCATCTACAAATATTATGTTAATGTCGGGAATGTTTTCTTTGAGTTTTTCTACGAACTCTTTTGTGTATCTGACTTGATCCCCTTCATTGCCTTTTAAGGTTAAAGGAAGTCCAACTACTACATCTCTCGTTTTATACTCATCTAACAGAGATCTAATTTTCTCTATAACACTATCATCATTCTGTATGTAATCTTTTGGAGTTGCAGTTATATTTAAGGGGTCACTTACAGCGACCCCTATTCTTTTTGTCCCTATATCAAGTCCTACTACTCTACTCAAGCTTGAGAAGGCTCTCCTTTTGAAGAGATTCCAGCTATTTTATAAAGAGGACAGAATCCTGTTATAGCTGTAAGTATAAGTACAACTCCGACAAATAAAGCTATTGTAAAAACTCCACCTTTGTAAAATCCAAGTGTAACGAGTAACGCTCCTACCAAAATTCTCACCATAGAGTCCCATAGTGCCATCTATCTTACCCCCTTAGAGAGTTATTAAAGTTTCCACATCTTCGTATTTCGCAACTTCATCAGGATGGGCTATTCTTCCAAGTATAGCAGAAGCAGCTGCTACAGCCGGACCTGCTAAATATACAAAGCTACCTGGGTGTCCCATTCTTCCAACGAAGTTTCTGTTTGATGTTGAAAGGCAGACTTCACCTTCTGCAAGTATTCCCATGTGTCCACCAAGACAAGGACCACAGGTAGAAGTGCTTATTAAACAACCAGCATCTGCAAGTATCTCAAGGAGTCCCTCATGCATAGCTTGTTTATAAACTTGGTCAGATGCAGGTATAACTATACATCTAACTTCCGGGTGAACTTTCTTGCCTTTTAGTATAGCTGCGGCTATTCTTAAATCTGATATTCTACCGTTAGTACAAGAACCTATAAATACCTGGTCAATATGTGTTCCTGCCACTTCACTTACGGGTTTAACATTTGACGGAAGATGAGGACATGCAACTACCGGCTCTAATTTAGATGCATCAAACTCATACTCACAGCAGTATTTAGCATCTGGGTCTGCTTTATACACGATTCCTTCTCTGTTTGTCCTTTTTCTAACCCATTCTAATGTCTTTTCATCGGCTTCTATGATTGCATTCTTTCCACCGGCTTCTATAGCCATATTTGCTATAGTTAATCTGTCATCTACATCAAGGTCTCTTATAGCTTCTCCATGATACTCCATAGCTTTATATAGAGCTCCATCAACACCTATCTTTCCTATAACTGATAATACAAAATCTTTTCCACCTACCCATTTTTGTTTTTTACCGTAAAATACGAATTTCATAGTCTCAGGAACTTTTAACCAAGTTTCTCCGGTAGCCCATATATATGCTATATCTGTGGAACCTACTCCAGTTGCAAAAGCTCCGAGACCTCCGTACGTACATGTGTGGGAGTCAGCACCTATTACAAGATCACCCGGAACTATAAAACCTTTTTCCGGTAAAACTGTATGCATAACACCACTATCTTGACCTTCAAAGTAATTCTTTATTCCCATCTTTTTTGCAAAATCCCTTGATATCTTTATCTGCTGAGCTGAAAGAATATCCTTTGGAGGGAAGAAGTGGTCCATAACGAGAGCTATTTTGTTTGGATCATGGACTTTGTCTATTCCGTATTTCTCAAGCTGTTTTATGGCAATAGGAGCCGTTATGTCGTTTGCTATGGCAAGGTCTACCTTTACAGTTACAAGCTCACCAGCCTCTACAACTTTTTTATCTGAGTGAGCTGCTATTATCTTCTCGGTTATAGTCATTCCCATAAATCTATCCTCCTGCTAAAATATTCTACTAACAATTATATAATGATATATCTTAATATGCAAAAATCAAAAACATAAAAAATTTTGCACAAAAAAGGTGCAAAATCATTTAAAAAATAAGATAACTGAGATATAATATATCTTTCATTTTTAACCTTTAAAGGAGGTTTTTTGCTATGGGCAGTAATAGCCCGACGAAAATTTTTGAAAAAATCGTTAAGGAGGAAAGAAAATGGAAAAAACCCTCGGACTGCATATCTTAGCGGACCTTTATGGAGTTGATTTTGACAAGTTAGACCATGTAGAAGATATTAAAGCTCTCCTGGAAGGAGCTGTTAAATACGCAAATCTAAGTAAACTCTCATCTCACTACCATCAATTTAATCCTTACGGTGCAACCGGAGTTATCCTATTAGAAGAGTCTCACATATCTATACATACTTGGCCTGAACATGGTTATGCTGCTATAGACGTTTATACCTGTGGTGGGAAAGAAAAAACTTTCAAGGCTATGGAGTACATCATAAAGACATTGAAACCAAAGAGAATTGATGAGAAGATCTCTGAAAGAGGCATTATTCCGATAAATATAGAGGAAGGTATAAACGTTGAAAGAATAGACCTGGTTCAGGTTTAGTCTGATATAAAGCATAGATTCCCAACTTTGGTTATACTATTTTTATATCTGTGAATAAAATTAGGAGGGTTTCTATGCTTTCAGAGAACATTATGGCTGTTTTAAAAGATCTTACTCCTGTTGTAGTTGGAACTGTATCAGGCGATTCCCCTTACCTTGCCTTTGTAAGTTGGCTTATTGCCAAAGATGAAAAAACATTAAGGCTGGCTCTAAGCTCAAACTCAAAAACAGTTGAGAATATAAAGGCCAACCCTAAGGTTGCCGTATCTGTTTTTGGTCCCGAAGTTGCTTCTACAATTTACGGAGTGGCTAAAATTGCTAAAGAGAGGATGGAAGATATACCTTTTGGAGTGTCTGTTATAGAGATAGATGTAGAGAATGTTGTTGACAACCTTTTCCCAGGTGCAACAGTTAAAGGTGTTATACCTTTTGAACATACAGGAAATATCCAAAAAGCTATTGAGTTAGATGAAAAAGTGCTAAAAGCTTTAAAAGAGTAGATTTTTATAATAGGCTGTATCCATACAGCCTGTTTTCTCCACCTTTCTCTATATCTTCCACTAACATATCAAATTTAACCTTTTGTATATCTTTTATCCACTCTCCACAGTAAGCTTTTTCATAAATTATCTTTGCTATCTCTTTTCCACATTAACCCACTAATAGAAGTTCCTTTCTTTTTTCAAACTCATTTTTTATCGTTTTTAAAACTTCATTTTTGTATTTTGGTGAGCACCAGTATGGAGCTATGAGCTCATCTTCCGTGGCTTCCCCTGTTATCCTGTGGACCACTATATCTTTCGGTAATATAGACAAGAAATCTACGGCTAATCTTGCATACTCTTGTATAGATAACTCTTTAATCTCCCCTCTTAAATACTGTTTTTCCATTGCTGTGTGTTTAACTATATGGAGAGGATGTATCTTTATTCCATCTACATCCAGAGCCGCTATTAATTTAGCTGTTTCCATCATATCTTCATAATCTTCTCCCGGGAGCCCAAGTATAACATGGACACAGATTTTTATACCAGGTCTTTTTTTTGTTCTTAAAACTGCATCTACGAACTCTGAAACTCCGTGGGCTCTGTTTATAGCTTTTAAGGTTTTAAAGTGGGCTGTTTGAAGTCCATATTCTATCCAAATTTCTGGTTTTTCTACTGTATAACTTGCAATTAGGTCTAAAACTTCGTCAGGAACACAATCAGGTCTTGTTCCGATGGACATTCCTATTATCTCATCATAACTCATAGCTTGGTCGTATATCTCTCTCAGTTTCTCAACAGGAGCATAGGTGTTTGTGAAAGCTTGAAAGTAAGCCAAAAAGCCTTTTATATTTTTAAATCTATTTTTATAAAACTCCATACTTTTCTCTATCTGGTCTTTTACTGTCTTCTTACTCATAGCATAGGGACTAAAAGACAGATTATTACAGAAAGTACATCCACCGCTTGCCTTTGATCCATCTCTATTTGGACATGTAAACCCTGCATCTATTGCAACCTTCTGTATTCTTCCACCGTATTTCTCTTTTAAATAGTCATTTAACTTTTTGTAGTAAGCCAAATATTTTCCTCCTTTAAATTTTATACAAATATATTACAAAAGTTTACTTTTTACAATAATTTTAAACAACTTTCACCTTTTTGATTTATAATAATAGTTTCAAAATTTTTATTTTTGTGGAGGAAAGGATGTTTAAAGTTTTGATTACAGATGATATCTCTCCAAAAGGTATTGAAATACTGAATCAGGAAGAATCTATAGATGTTGATTACCAACCGGAGATTAAATGGAACGAGTTACTTGAGATAGTTGGAGATTATGATGCAATTATAACAAGAAGTAGAACACCGGTTACAAAAGAGCTTTTAGATAGAACAACAAAATTGAAAGTTATAGGAAGAGCTGGAGTTGGTGTAGATAACGTTGATTTAGAAGAAGCTTCAAGAAGAGGGATACTGGTAGTTAACACTCCTGGTGCAAATACTATAGGTGCTGCGGAGATAACTATGGCTCACCTCTATGCTGTTTTAAGAAAGTTACACCTTGCCCATCAATCCATGATGAATGGTGAGTGGAATAGAAAGAAATTTATGGGTGAGGAACTTGACGGTAAGGTGGTGGGTATAATAGGACTTGGTAATGTTGGATCTCAAGTTGCTATAAGATGTAAAGCTGCTGGCTCAAAAGTTATAGCATATGACCCATACATTCCTAGAGAAAAAGGAGACAGACTTGGTGTTGAGTTGGTTGATGACCTACACGAGCTTATAAGAAGGTCAGATATCATTACTCTACACTGTCCTTTAACGGAAGAGACTAAAAATATGATAGGTAAAAAAGAGTTTGAACTTATGAAGAATGGTGTCTATTTTATAAACTGTGCCAGAGGTGGAATAGTTGATGAGGATGCTCTTTATGAGGCTCTTCAACAGGGTAAAATAGCAGGTTTAGGTCTTGATGTTTTCTCAAAGGAGCCTCCAGATGATAGAATAAGAAGATTATTTGACTTTCCTAACATAAGTTTATCACCTCATATAGGTGCAAACACATACGAATCTCAGGATAATGTAGCCATAAAGATAGCTCAGTATGTTATTGCTGCACTGAAAGGTCAGTTTGTAGAAGTGGCTGTTAATGCCCCATTCACAATAACGGAAGGATTTGAAAGTATAAAGGCTTACCTTGAACTTGCAGAAAAGTTAGGAAGTTTCTTAACTCAGTATGCTGGAGGACATTTTACAGAGATAAATGTAGAGGTTAGAGGAACGATAAAACAGCATGTTGAACCGATAGTGGCATACTTCTTAAAAGGCTATCTATCTCCTGTTTTAGATAGACCTGTTAACATCATAAATGCTCCTTTTATAGCAAAGGAAAGGGGAATAAATGTAGTAACTTCAACCAGAGAAGCCGGACTTAACTTCAAAGAGTTTATAAAAGTTACTGCTAAATCTGATGGTAAAGAAGTAGTAGTTGGTGGAACTGCATTTTACGAAAAGTTCCCGAGAATAATGCTTGTTGACAACTACTGGATAGATATAGAGCCTTACGGAGTTATACTTATGTTTGAAAACAGAGATGTTCCGGGAGTTATCGGAAAATTGGGAACTTTACTTGCAAGACATAACATAAATATAGCTGGATTTAGACTTGGAAGGTTAGAGAAAGGTAAGGAAGCGTTGGGAGCTCTTCAACTTGATGATAAATTAAATGAAACTGTCCTTCAGGAGATCCACCAAATTCCTGAGATAATAAAAGCTAAACAAGTTATTCTATAACGGAGGATTGGAAGTTGGCTGAAAAGAAGATAAAAGTGGCAGTTGCAGGAGTTGGAAACTGTGCAAGCTCGTTGATACAGGGAATTTACTACTATAAAGAGAAAAAAGATTTAGAAGCTTCCGGAATTATGCATGAAGATATAGGTGGATATAAACCTTGGGATATAGAGATAGTGGCAGCTTGGGATATCGATGTCAGGAAAGTAGGTTTTGATGTTAGTCAGGCTATCTACACTCAACCAAACTGTACAACCATTTTTTATCCTAATGTGCCTCGTATGGGTGTTAAAGTTAGAATGGGTAAAGTGTTAGATGGATACCCTCAACATATGAAAAACTATCCTCCGGAAAATGCTTTTGTCTTAGCAGATGAAAAAGAGGATGATTTAGAAACAGTTGTAAAGGTTTTAGTAGAGAGTAAGGCTGATGTTCTTATTAACTATGTACCTGTAGGAGCAGAAAATGCTGCAAGATTCTATGCTCAAGCTTGCCTTGAAGCCGGAGTTTCATTTATAAACTGTATGCCAACCTTTATAGTCTCTGACCCTGAGTGGGGTAAAAAGTTTGAAGATGCTGGTATCCCTGTTGTAGGAGATGATATAAAATCACAAGTTGGAGCAACAATCACTCACAGAGTTTTAACTCAGCTTCTGTTAGAGAGAGGAGTTAAAGTAGATAGAACTTATCAGCTTAATGTGGGAGGAAATACAGACTTTTTAAATATGCTTGAGAGAAGCAGATTGGAGACAAAGAAAAAGTCAAAAACAGAAGCTGTTACATCGTTGATACCTTACGGTATCGACCCAAGGAATGTCCATATAGGACCTTCTGACTATGTACCTTGGCTCAAAGATAAAAAACTTGCATTTATAAGAATAGAAGGAAGACTCTTTGGAGACGTTCCCATGAATATGGAGCTACGATTAGAGGTAGAGGACTCTCCAAATAGTGCAGGAGTTGCAATAGATGCTATAAGATGTGCAAAAGTTGCAAGGGACAGGGGAGTAGCCGGACCACTCTACTCCATCTCCGCATACACTATGAAACATCCTCCGATACAGTATAAAGATAATATAGCAAGGCAGATGGTTGAAGAGTTTATTGCTGGTATAAGAGAAAGGTGAAAATAAAAGTTAAGGTAAAACCTGCAAGTAGTAAAAATGAAGTAAAGAAGATTGATGAAAATTTTTTTGAGATAAAAACCACCGTAATACCTGAGAAAGGTAAAGCAAACGAAAAAGTTATAGAGTTGTTATCAGATTTTCTTGATGTGCCTAAAAGTAAGATAAAGATAATAAAAGGAGAGACCTCTAAGGAGAAAGAGGTTGAAATAAATCTATGAGCAAACGAAATTCTATATTTCAACATGCTGCCGGCTTTTGCCGGCTTTTTGTATCTGAAAATTAAAAATATGATAAAATATAGGAAGCTATTTTAACAGTAGAGGTGTTTTTTGAATTTTAAAGGGAAAACAGCCTTAATAACAGGCTCTACCAGGGGAATAGGTAAAGCGATAGCTGTGGAGTTTGCTAAAGCTGGTGCTGATGTTGTAATCACCGGCAGAGATAGGAAAGTGGCAGAATCTGTTGCTAAATTGATAGAGGTAGACTACGGAGTAAAAGCTTTCGGAGTTGATTTAGATCTTTCCGGAGATATAACAAATTCTATAAACGAGATCTTTAATTTAACTGACAATAAAATTGATATACTTGTAAATAACGCAGGAATCACAAAAGATACTCTCTTTATAAGAATGAAACAGGAAGATTGGGATGCCGTTATAAACACAAATCTTACTGGCACGTTCAAAATTACTCAAGCTGTTGTTAAAAATATGATAAAACAGAGATACGGTAGAGTTATAAATATATCATCTATAATAGGTTTCATAGGAAATGTAGGACAGGTTAACTACTCTACAACAAAAGCCGGACTTATAGGGTTTACAAAATCCTTGGCAAAGGAAGTTGCTTCAAGGAATATCACTGTGAATGCCGTTGCACCAGGATTTATAGATACAGATATGACAGAAGTACTGCCTGCAGACATAAAGGAAGGTTATTTAAAGCAGATACCTCTTGGAAGATTTGGAAAACCTGAAGATGTTGCAAATGTAGTTTTATTTTTAGCTTCAGATTTGGCAAGTTATATAACAGGGGAAGTTATACACGTAAACGGTGGAATGTATTAAAAATTTTATATAGGAGGTTATAAAGATGTCTATCGAGCAAAGAGTGAAGGAGATCATAGCAGATCAGCTTGGAGTGGAGATGGAGAAGATAACTCCGGAAGCAAAGTTTGTTGATGATCTTGGTGCTGACTCTCTTGATGTTGTTGAGCTTATAATGGCTTTTGAAGAGGAGTTTAATGTAGAGATTCCAGACGAAGATGCAGAGAAGATAGCAACTGTTGGAGATGTATTAGAGTATATAAAATCTAAACAAGGGTAAGGTAGAATGAGAAGAGTCGTCGTTACCGGTATCGGAGCAGTAACACCTATAGGGAACAATGTTCAAGATTTTTGGAGTAATCTTGTAAGTGGTGTAAGCGGTATAGACGTTATAAAGAGGTTTGATCCTGTATCTTATAACCTTCCAGTTATAATAGCAGGAGAGGTTAAAAATCTCAGACCTGAGGAGTTTTTGGACTCAAAAGAGCTTAAAAGGATGAGTGATTTTGTTAAGTTTGCTGTTATAGCAGCAAAGGAAGCAATACAAGACTCCGGACTTGAACTTGATAAGATAGACTTGAATAGGGCAGGTGTTATTGTAGGAACCGGTATCGGCGGCTTGAGGGACATTGAAGAACAACAGAAGGTTTTAATGGAAAAAGGTGCCAGAAGGGTTTCTCCTTTCTTTATACCTTCTGGTATATCAAATATGGCTTCCGGATATATATCTATCGAGTTTGGATTTAAAGGGCCAAATTCATGTGTTGTAACAGCCTGTGCTACTGGAACACACTCAATTGGAGATGCTTTTAAGATAATACAGAGAGGAGATGCAGATATAATGATAGCAGGAGGAACTGAGTCTGCTATCACACCTCTTGGAATAGCTGGATTTGCGAATATGAAAGCCCTGTCAACCAGAAATGAAGATCCAACTAAAGCATCAAGACCTTTTGATGCCCAGAGAGATGGATTTGTGATGGGTGAAGGTGCTGGAATATTGGTTCTTGAAGAACTTGAACATGCAAAGAAGAGAGGAGCAAAAATATATGCAGAAGTGGTCGGCTATGGTTTAACTGGAGATGCTTATCATATCACTGCTCCTTGTGCAGATGCAGACGGTGCTAAGAGAGTTATAACTATGGCTCTCAATGATGGTAAGATAAATCCGGAAGAAGTTGATTACATAAATGCTCACGGGACATCTACACCTCTTAACGACAAAATAGAGACCTTGGCAATAAAAGAAGTGTTTAAAGAACACGCATATAAACTAAAAATAAGCTCAAATAAATCTATGATTGGACACCTACTTGGAGCAGCAGGAGCAGTTGAAGCTGTTGCCACTGTTAAAACAATAAAAGAAGGTGTGATTCCTCCTACTATTAACTATGAATATCCTGACCCTGAATGTGATCTTGACTATGTTCCTAATAAAGCTATAGAGTATAAAGTAAAAGTAGCCATATCAAACTCCTTTGGGTTTGGTGGAACTAACGCTTGCTTAGTATTTAAGGCTTATGAATGATGTTTTAGATGTATTCAAAGATAAAATTCAATCCTTAGAAGATAAGTTAGGCTATACATTTAAAAGTAAAAATCTGCTTTTAGCTTCTATCACTCATAGATCTTTTGTTGCAGAATATTCTAAAAAGATTCCTGATTATGAAGTTCTTGAGTTTTTGGGAGATGCAGTTTTATCTCTCATAGTTAGTGAGATTCTCATAAAAGAATTTCCAAAGGCAAGAGAAGGAGAGTTATCTCAGATAAGATCGGCAGTTATCAGTGAAGCCTATCTTTCAAAATTAGCGAAGGATTTAGATCTACATGACTATATACTTATCAGTAAAGGTGAAAGAATACAAAAGGGAACAGAGAGGGAATCTCTACTTTGTGATGTATTTGAAGCTGTATTTGGTGCAATATATATTGATAGTGATTTTTCTATAGAAAAACCAAGAGAGATATTTTTAAGATACTTTAAAGATAGATTAATAAATGATATTAAAACAGAAAGTATTCCTAAGGATTTTAAATCCTTGCTCCAAATAGAGACTCAGAAAATATACGGTTTGGTTCCACAATACAGGTTGATATCTGCCGAAGGTCCGGAACATGATAAAGTTTTTACTGTAGAATGTAAAATAGATAATATAAAAACCTTAGGTAAGGGAAAATCAAAAAAAGAAGCAGAGACCCAAGCTGCAAAAGAAGCTTACCTTAAAATAAAATCAGAATAAATTTATACATACAATCAAAAATGAGAGAGGGAAAAATGAGATTAGGAGTTAATATAGACCATATAGCAACATTAAGAGAAGCAAGAAAAACCTTTGAACCGGATCCTGTTAAGGGAGCTTTAATTGCAATTCAAGCTGGAGCAGACCAGATTACACTTCATCTAAGAGAAGATAGGAGACATATACAGGATGAAGACCTGTTTAGATTGAAATGTGAGCTTAAGGATACAACTACACCTATAAATTTGGAGATGGCACCCACATTAGAGATGCAGAGTATAGCTCTCGATGTGTTGCCAAATACTGTTACACTTGTTCCAGAGAAAAGACAGGAGATAACAACAGAAGGTGGTTTAGATGTTTTATCTATGAAAGAGTATTTAAAGGAGTATATAAAACCTCTAAAGGAAGCAGGGATAAGAGTTAGTCTGTTTATAGACCCTGATGAAAACCAGATAGATGCTTCCATAGAAGTGGGATCGGATGCTGTGGAGCTACATACTGGAGAGTATGCTAACGCTTACGGTTCTAATGTAGATAGAGAGCTTGAAAGGTTAAGAAAAGCGGCAAAATATGGGTATGAAAGAGGTATAAAGGTATTTGCTGGACACGGATTAAACTATCAAAATGTTAAACCAGTGGCTTCTATAAAGTATATTGAAGAGTTAAACATAGGACACTCAATAATTGCAAACTCAATATACTTGGGACTTTTTGAAGCAGTTAAAAAAATGAAAGAGTTAATAATGGAGGCTTCTGGATGTGTGGAATAGTTGGTTATATAGGTAAGAGAGAGGTTGTTCCAGTTTTGATACATGGGCTTATGAGGCTTGAGTATAGAGGTTATGACTCTGCCGGTATAGCTATTATAGATGAGACAGGTAATCTAATCATAGAGAAAGCTGTTGGTAAAATTAAAGATTTAACAGAGCATCTCTGGGGGAAAGATATAAAAGGACATATAGGCATAGGACATACAAGATGGGCTACCCACGGTCCCCCTACCGTTGAGAATGCCCATCCCCATAAAAGTAGAGATAACTCTATCGCTTTGGTTCACAACGGAATAGTGGAAAATTATGTTCAGTTAAAAGAGGATCTTGTATCTAAAGGTTATAAATTTTTATCACAGACTGATACGGAAGTTATAGCCCATCTTATTGAGGAAGAGTGGGATGAAAACCTGCTTAAAACTGTGTTGAAAGTAGCAAAAAAATTGAAGGGAGCTTATGCCGTTGGTATTATAAGTACAAAGGAGCCGGATAAGATAGTAGCTTTAAGAAAAGGAAGCCCGCTTATAGTGGGACTTGGTGAAGATGAAAACTTTATAGCTTCCGATATTCCCGCTGTTTTAGAATATACAAACAGATTTATAACTTTGAATGATGATGAGATAGCCGTTATTAAGAAAGATTCTGTAGAGATATACAACATAGAAGGAGAGAAATTAGAAAGAAAGCCTTTTACTGTAAAGTGGGATATATCTGTTGCTGAAAAAGAAGGGTATAAGCATTTTATGCTTAAAGAGATACATCAACAACCAAAAAGTTTGACTGATACAATCTCTGGATTTTTGTCAAACTTAGACAATCCTGTCTTTGATAACTTAGATAGATTCAACAAACTTTACATAATAGCCTGTGGAACATCTTTCCACGCCGGATTGGTAGGGAAGTTTTGGATAGAGAAGTTCTTAAAAATTCCAGTTATAGTAGATTATGCATCTGAATTTAGATACAGAGAATCTCCGATAGATGAAAAAACCCTTGTTCTTGCCATAAGTCAGTCAGGAGAGACAGCTGATACAAGATTTGCAGCTATAGACAGTCAAAAGAAGGGAGCAAAAGTTTTATCTATTGTCAATGTAGTTGGAAGTTCTCTTTCAAGGGAAAGTGATTATGTTTTATACACATACTGTGGCCCGGAGATAGGAGTTGCAGCCACAAAAACATACACAGCTCAACTTATTACACTATTTCTGTTTGCTATCTATGGCGGTTTAAAGAGAGGTTTTATCAGTCAAAGAGAGTTTGAAGATTTCCGTCACCATCTATCTGTTTTACCAAAAGCTATAGAAGAAACTCTTAAATGGGAAGACAAGATAAAAGATATTGCATATAAATATCAAAATGTGAAAGACTTTCTGTTCTTAGGTAGAGGTCTTAACTATCCAACTGCTCTGGAAGGAGCTTTAAAACTAAAAGAGATATCCTACATCCATGCGGAAGGATATCCTGCCGGTGAGATGAAACACGGTCCTATAGCTCTCATAGACGAGAACATGCCTGTTGTCTGTATAGCTCCGGAAGATGAGATATTTGAGAAGATGTTATCAAACATTCAGGAAGTAAAAGCCAGGAAAGGTATAGTTATAACAGTTACTGACAGCGATAACAGTGAGCTTGAGAAACTATCTGATGAGATCGTAAAGGTTGAAAAAGTTAGCTCTCAGCTATCTCCTATTGTAAATATAATACCTTTACAGCTTCTTTCATACTATATAGCTACTTTTCTTGGTAAAGATGTTGATCAGCCAAGAAATCTTGCCAAAACAGTTACTGTGGAGTAACTCTTTCAAGGGATATATTAGTTTTACCTTCTATATCTATACGGTATGGAAGGTTTTCTCCCTTTTTTATATACACTATGATTTTTTTAGTTTTGCTACTTTGAGGTAAGAAGTAGAATACCTTCTCTTGAGTATCTTCTTCTTTTTTTATCGAGACGGGAGCATCATTTATCTTTATATTGAGATTTAAAATCTTTTCATCATTTATATCACCTCTGAAAAAGAGGGCAATTATTGGAAGCCACGGTTTTTTCTCATAAATCTCCTGATTCTCATAAAGTCTCTCTTTATCTTTTTCTTTTTCGTAGAGAGCTTTGTAATCCTCTTTATCTATGTATATAAAGTCATAGCTGTATAAAAATCTCAAGCTTTTGTAAGTCTGTCCATGGGCTTCTATCTTACCTTCTTTGATAGAGAAGTAAATTTCTCCCGCAGGAATACCAAAAGCATATACCTTATATACACTGTATTTTTCCGGCTCTTTTTTAGATAGGTCTGCAATGATGTAAAGTGGGTCTGTTCTGATTATCTCTTCAGATTTAGAAATTTCAATTAAAAATGTAATTAAAACTAAAAATATTCTGATTAACACAACACTCTCCTAATAAAACTCAAACTAAATTTTACCAGATAACTACCATATCTGATATAATTTTTACAAAATCTACATTTGGAGGAGATATGCTTCCTGCAGAGAAACAGCTTGAGATAATTAAAAAAGGTGTCCTTGATATAATAGATGAAAAAGACCTGTTAGAAAAACTCAAAGAAGGAAGACCTCTTATAGTTAAGGCAGGATTTGACCCTACAGCTCCAGATTTACATTTAGGACATACAGTTTTACTTCAAAAACTGAGAACTTTTCAACAGCTTGGACATACAGTTTATTTTATAATAGGTGATTTTACAGCGATGATAGGGGACCCTTCCGGAAGGGATAAAACAAGACCTCCTTTAACAAAAGAACAGGTTATAGAAAATGCAAAAACTTATAAAGAACAAGTATTTAAAGTTTTAGACCCAGAAAAAACGGTAGTTGTTTTTAATAGTGAATGGCTTGGTAGTATGACAGCAGAAGACCTTATAAAATTAACAGCTAAATACACGGTTGCAAGAATGCTTGAGAGAGATGACTTTAAAAAGAGATTTAAAGAAAATATACCTATATCTATACACGAGTTTATGTATCCATTACTTCAAGCTTACGACTCTGTTGCAATAAAGGCAGACGTAGAACTTGGAGGATCAGACCAGAGATTTAATTTACTGATAGGTAGGGATATTCAGAGAGAATACGGTATAGAGAAGCCTCAAGTTGCAATACTCCTTCCACTACTTGTTGGGACAGATGGTGTTAAAAAGATGAGTAAATCCTATGGAAACTATATAGGTATAACAGAACCTCCTGAAGATATGTTTGGAAAAGTTATGTCTATATCTGACGAACTTATGTGGAACTACTGGGAGCTTTTGACAGATTTAACACTTCAGGAGATAGAAAAACTAAAAAAAGATGTGGAAGAAGGAAAAGTCCACCCTATGGAAGTAAAGAAACAGCTTGCAATGTATATAGTTGAGAGATTTCACGGCAAAGAGGCTGCCGTAGTTGCAAGGGAACATTTTGAAAAGGTGTTTTCTAAAAGAGAGATTCCGGATGATATACCCCATATCAGCATTGGCTCTCTGAATTTACCATCAGGAAAAGTTGAACTTTTTGAACTTATACATTTACTGAATTTAGCTCCTACAAAGTCAGAGGCAAAAAGGTTGATAAAGCAAGGTGGAGTGAAAGTAAATGGTGAAAAGGTTGAAGATTTTCAAAGAGAGATAACCCTTGATAAAGATTACATAATACAGGTAGGTAAAAGGAAGTTTATCAAATTAACCCTTTAATATAAGTTAAATTAACATAGAAATTTTAGGTTAAATATAATCGTTGCAATTAACATAACTACATGTTAAAATTTCCTCATTATGAGGAAATATATTTTTATACTTTTAATTTTTGTTTCTACATACGGACAGGATATACAAGAGGAGAGATTAATCCAATTTGCATTGGAAAACTCTCCTTTTCTTAAATCATTTGATTATCAATTAGATATATACTCAACTCAATCTAAAGTTGCAAAACTCCTTCCTAATCCAAACATTTACTTTGGACTTTTGAATATAGAGACAAAAAATTTTTATCCTTCTCCTTCAAATCCAATGTCAAGTTATCTCTTTGGTTTTTCTCAGGTCTATACTTTGCCCATAAAACGGGAAAAAGAGTCAGTGATATTTAGTTTAAATGGGGACACGGTAAATATATTGAGAGATATAAAGAAGAGAGAAGTTATATCTTCGTTAAGACAGCTTTACTATGATTGGCAGATACTCGCAGAAAAGGAGAAAGTTTTAGTAAATGTCAAGGTAGATTTAGAGATTCTTAAAAAATCCGTGGAGAATGATTATAAATTTAACAGGGCAACATTATCAGATATCCTTGAAGTCCAATCTTTAATATTGCAGACAGATAGATTAATATCCCAAACTCAAAAAGAACAGTTAATAACAAAGAGTAAGATAGATTATATATGTGGATCTTCAGTTAGTATATCAAAGGTTGATTTAGCAGATAGTTTTATTCAGTTAAAAGATGATCAAGATCTGATGAAAAGTCCTTACATCGTATATATAAAGAGACAGATGGATATTATTCAGGCGGAGATAGATAGAAAGTCATTGGATTATATCCCAGATATTGAGTTTATGGTTGAGTATATGAAGAGAAATGTTCTACCAGATATGTTTTCTTTCAGAGTAGGATTAAGTTTACCGATTTTTAAATCACAAAAAGAAGATCTATTGGTTTTACAGAAAAAGAGTGAGTACTCCATTAAAAATGTAGAGCTTCAGCAGGAAATTCTGAGATTGAAGCAAATTTTTGAGGAACTTAACATAGAGTATAAAAAAAATTTAGAAACTTTAGATATTTACAGAAAACTATGGAAAGAAAAAAAGTTACAGCTTGAATCTTTAAAGTTAGCCTATAAGTACGGTAAAGTCGGCTTAAAAGAGATAATACTAATATATCAAGAGATTTTAAACATACAACTTGAAATTCTTCAACTAAAAGGCGAGATTTTGAAAATAAAACCTAAGATAGAGGCGATTTTATGAAAAGGTTAATCCTGTTTGGTTTTATTCTTACTGTCGTTTTGATTCTTGTTTATGTTTTTTCTATAAATAAACAATATGTAAAAGAGATTGCTTACAAGCCTTTATTCTCTATAACAGAAGATATCTCAGTTTATTCAAAAACCGGAGTGTTAGATATAGGTAAAAATGTTATCTATATAAAGATACCAAAGGGGAAAAATTTAAAATCAGTATATTTCTATATGCCACCTATGCCAGGAATGGGTGAAATGAGAGAGGATGTAAGTATCAAGAGAATAGAGGAAGGATTTTATGAAGGGCTCGTTAATATATCTATGGTAGGAGGTTGGCAGGTAGTTGCTAATGTTGACTCAAAGGAGTATAGAGTAAATATATCTGTACCTTTAAGGTCTGGAGAGTCTAAAATTTCTAAAAAAGGGATAGATGTTGATAATCAAAAGGTAAAACTTCTCGGTATAAAGACAGATACAGTCAAAATGTTAGATCTAACAGATGGATTTGAGGTTGTAGGTTATGTTTCTTTTGATAACTCTAAGATACACACTATAACATTAAGGTCTGATGGTTGGGTTGTTGATACTTTTGGTAGGTTTGAAGGTGAGTATGTAAGTAGAGGAATAAATCTTTTAAATGTGTTAAGCCCAGATTTAGAGATAGCAAATCAAGAGCTAAAAATTCTTAAAGAAAATGGCAAGGAAGATTTAACATACCTTACAAAGCAGAAACTTACATATCTAAAAAACGGCAATCTGATAAAATCTCCGATTAATGGTGTTATTGTTGAGAAAAATGTAGCGGAAGGCTCTATGATTAAGACTGGTGAGATAGCTTACAGAATAATAGATATCTCTAACTTATGGATTATAGCAGATGTCCCTCAAGAGTATATGGATAGGGTAAAAAAAGGTTTAGAAGTTCTCATAACTCCTATCGGTAGTCAGGAAAGTTTTACCGGTTATATAGATTATATCTTTCCAGTTATGGATAAAGAGAGTAAAACACTAAAGGTCAGGATATCAACAAAAAATAAAAATCTAAAGATAAATCAGCTTCTCTCCATTTACATAGAAAATCAATATACATCTGTAATGGCTATTCCGGAAAGTTCTGTTATAGACACAGGAAAAAGATGGATAGTTTTTGTCAGAGAGAGTGATGGGTCTTTTCAGCCAAGAGTTGTTAAGTTAGGTAAGAAGCTCAATAACTACTATCAAGTTGTTGATGGGCTAAAAGAAGGTGAAGAGATAGTAGTTAATGGAAATTTTTTGCTTGATTCGGAAGCTCAACTTAGAGGATTATACTAAATTTTTTGTAGGAGGTATATTATGAAGAAGTTGTTTTTTTTCCTCTTTGTATGTGTATCTGTCGTATTTGCTCAGATTCCAGAACCTTCCAGTTCAGAAAAGTGTGCAGTGTGTAATATGGATTTAAAACCTTTTAAAAAGACACTCTCAGCTGTAAAGTTAAAAGATGGTTCTATCAAATATACCGAAGCTCCTCTACATCTTTTTGAGTTTTACTTTGCCAATAAGGACAAAGTATCTCAACTCTATGTAAAGGATTATAAAACCGGAAAATGGATACCAGCGGAAAATGGATTTTATGTAATGATTGAAGATGGTCCTATGGGAATGGATTTTGTAGCTTTTGGTAGTAAGATAGAGGCTCAAAAGTTTTCAAAAGGTTCTAAAATCTATCAATTTAAAGATATTAATCCTAAAATTTTAGAAGAGATGAAAACAACACATCACCACTGAATATGGAAAGATTTACAGATTTTTTGCTTAGATATAGGTTTATATTTATACTGCTCTTCCTATCTATATCTATATATGGCTACTATACTGTAAAGAAGATTCCGATAGACGCTATTCCAGATTTAACAGATAATCAGGTAATTATATACTCGGAGTGGAAAGGTCAAGTTCCCTCCGTGATAGATAGTCAGCTTACATATCCCATTGTTACAAGTATGGTAGGACTTCCAAAAGTAAAAACTGTTAGAGCTTTCTCTATGGCAAATTACAGTTTAGTCTATGTAATCTTTGAAGAAGGAGTTGATCTATACTGGGGTAGATCAAGGGTTTTGGAAAAACTATCTGTTATAAGAAATCAGATTCCTCAAGAGGCACAGGTTAAGTTAGGACCAGATGCAACAGGTGTAGGGTGGATATACCAGTATGCCCTTTATTCAGAAGACAGGTCTCTTGATGAGTTATGGAGTATTCAAAACTTTTACATAAAGTATCAACTTCAATCTGTTGAGAATGTTGCGGAAGTTGCATCTGTAGGTGGTTTTGAGAAAGAGTATAGATTTATCTTAAATCCTGAAAAGTTAAACTACTATAAAATCTCATTAGAGGAAATTATAAAAGCAATCCAGTCTTCTAATATTGAGACAGGGGGAAAATATATAGAGATAAATGGTAGAGAATTTCTTATAAAATCCGGAAGATATATAGAGAATAAAGAAGATATAGAAAATAGTGTTGTAAAAGATATAAATGGAATACCTATCAGGCTAAAAGATTTAGGGAAAGTGGTGGAAACTCCGGCTTTAAGGATGGGAACAGCGGATTTAAACGGTGAAGGAAACACGGTTGGTGGCATAGTTATAGTTAGACAGGGAGCCAATGTTTATAAAACATTACAGGATGTAAAAGAAAAGTTAAATCAGATAAAAAATGGTCTTCCGGAAGATGTGGTAGTTGTTCCTGTATATGATAGATCTGACCTTATAGATAGGTCTATAAATTATCTAAAAAAAGTTATAGTTGAGGAATCTGTTGTTGTAATTTTGATAATAACATTCTTTTTATCCAGCTTTTTACTTGGCTTTGTCGTAGTTATATTTTTAGTTTTATCTCTTTTGGTAACATTTATAGTGATATGGTTTTCTGGAATCACATCAAACATAATGTCTCTTGCAGGTATAGTTATAGCAATAGGAACAATGGTAGATGCCTGTATAGTTATAGTGGAGAACTTTACCAAAAAGAGAGAAGAGGGTATTCCTTTAAAAGAGGCAGTAATAGACTCTTCCAAGGAAGTTATTAGACCTATATTTTTTGCTTTACTTATAGTTGCTGTATCTTTTATACCTATGTTTTTTCTAAAAGGACAAGCTGGCAAGCTTTTCACACCTTTGGTTTTTACAAAAACTGTCTCTATGTTGATAGCTTCATTATTAACTTTTTTACTTATTCCTATACTCCTCTATTATTTAGGAAAATATAAAACAGTATTTAAAGAGGATAACTTTATAGTAAGGTATGTGGTAAAGTTTTATAGTTTACTATTCCCAAAGATTATTGAATACAGATATCTGTTAATTTTTATATCTTTTCTTACTATACCTGCAGGGTTTTTACTGTATAAGAATCTTGAAAGAGAGTTTATGCCTCCCTTGAAGGAAGGAAGTTTGATGTATATGCCTATAACTATTCCGGGAATTTCTATATCTGAAGCTCAAAGATTATTAACTGTACAGGATAGAATAATAAAAAGTTTTCCGGAAGTTGAGTCAGTTTTTGGAAAAGCTGGAAGGTCAGATAGTCCAACAGACCCTGCTCCTCTTTCTATGATAGAGACTGTAATCACTTTAAAACCAGAACATCTCTGGAGAAAAGGAGTGAGTTATGAATCTCTTATATCTGAACTTGATAAAGCATTAACTTTTCCCGGAGTTATAAATAGCTGGACTATGCCTATAAAAGGTAGAATAGATATGATAACAACAGGGATAAGAACACCTTTGGGTATAAAAGTTTATGGTGAAGATATATATATTACAGGAAAGATATCTAAAGATATAGAAAAGGCTATATCAGATATTGATGGTATAGCTTCCGTTTATGCAGAGCGATCAAACCTTTCCACATATATAACAATCACTCCAGACAGGTCTAAACTATACTATTACGGAATTTCTGAAAAAGATTTAACAGATTACATAGAAAACCTATTTGCAAATAAACCAATAACAACATATATAAATGGAAGAGAAAGATACTCAATCACATTAGGTATACCGAGAGATTATAGACAGAATATAGAAGATGTAAAGATTCCTGTCTCCGGAAAATTAATTCCATTAACATCTATAGCTGATATAAAGAAGGTATATGACCTTGCAGAGATAAAATCAGAAAATGGACTGTTTGTTTCATACGTATATATAACTCCAAAGTCTAATGCTGATATAACAAAGATTGTTCAAGAGTCTGATAGAAGAATAAATGATATGGTAAATATCCCTGCTGGATACTACTATACGTGGAGTGGCGAGTATCAGTATTACCAAGAAGCTTTAAATGATTTGAAATTCATAGTGCCTATAGTTTTGGTTTCTATAATAATACTTGTTTATTTGGCTTTAGGGAGAATATTTGAAACTTTTGTAGTTTTATTTACACTACCTTCATCCGTGATAGGTGGATTGGTATTTATGTATATAATGGGATATAAATTTTCCGTAGCATCTATAACAGGCTTTTTATCACTTCTTGGTATAAGTGCAGAGATGTCAATTATAATGATACTTTATATTGTTAACTCTCTAAAGAATGTAGATGTTGGAGATTTTGATAATCTACGAATAGGAGTTTATGAGGGAGCTGTAAAAAGAGTGAGACCTAAATTGATGACTTTTCTTGCTATATCTGTAAGTTTAATCCCTGCTGTATTTATATCCGGTACAGGTAGTGAGATTTTATCAAGGATAGCTGTTCCTATGATAGGTGGAGTAATAACATCTTTTATTACTTCTCTGTTTATTGTTCCGGCATTTTACTTTATAAAACGAGATTTTGCAAGATATAAAATCCAAATACTCCCGAGATAAATCCGAAAATATACCCAGCTATTACATCAAGGGGAAAATGAGCTCCCATATAAACTCTACCGTATCCTATGATAACTGCAAGAGATAGAAGGATAAGCCATAGAATAGGATATGGATAAAACAGGGATACAGAGAATATTGTGAATACATAGGCACTGTCAGCTGAAGGAAAACTTTTTAGGGATACAGGCTCAAGTAGATTGACATTATCAAGTAATGACGAAGGTCTTTTGTGGCGGAAGATATATTTGATTGTTGGCATCATTATTCCTGTTATTAAAAGACTGATTATAAGGTGGATATATGCCTGTTTTGACAGTCCGAAAATCCAGAAAATAGCCAAGTAGATAGGTAAAGAATAACTTTTACCCATGTAGAAAAATTTTTTATAGAACCTATCCAAAAATTCGCATCTTCTTGAGTTTATAAAGTAGAAAAGCTTAACATTCCACTTTATCTTCGTCTCCCAATCTCTACTCATCTTCTACCCTAAAGCTATTTGTTATTACTACTGGTCTAAATCCAAAGTATATGTCAAATATCCTAAAATCATACTCATAAATCTCTACCCAATACTGTCCCAAAGTGTCTAAGCTATACTCTAACTTATTTTCCTTTGTAACAAATACAGCAACATTATCTTTAACAATCTTTATCAACATATTTTTATGGGGAACATTTATAAAAATTTTTCCACCTTTCTTAACTTTTTCTCCTAAGAGCTTTATACCTTCAAAGTCTTCTGCAATAATGTCTATAAATTTTTGATTTATTGATAGGTAAAGATTTCCATTTTTTAGAGTTTTTAAAACTTCATCTTTACTTTTCAGCGGACACCTTGAATATACCACGTTTATTAACCACTTAAAGCCTGCTCTATAAGAAGGGATAAGGACTCCGTGGGTTTTTTCCTGATACACAAATTTTATGTGAAGGTCAAGACCACCTATGATATTAAGATGTTTTGCTCTTGTGTAGTATAACTCTCTCCATTTATCTATTGGAATTAGACAGTTCCACTTTCTAGTTATATCTCTCGTAAAAGGATATAGAAGAAGATTTTTAAGTAAAATTAAACCGGTTTTAAATTTATTCCAAACAATTACATCTTTTGGGTCTATAAACTCATAGAGATAGCCAGTTTTAAACTCTCCCTTCCATCTGTAGTGGTCAAACTCAAAATTATGGGGATGAGAGATAACTTCCAAAGAATTTCCCAATAGCAACAACCTTCCTTCAGGTGTGTTCTTTTCAACCCCTGCAAATATCCTATCATCTTCAAAATATCTGTAATCATCGTTATTATGGTCTGTTACAAACACAAAGTCTATACTGTTTTCTTCCATTGCTTTTCTTATATCGGAAGGTTTGCCTAAGGAGTCAAAAGAAAACTGAGTATGTATATGAGTTATCACCCTATATCTATAGATATTTCTTTCCAGCATTGGGAGTTTAGTTCTGTTTATAGGTTTTGTTGATGTTTTGACTACTTTTATAGGTAATATTTCAAGCAGTAGTATAATAGAAAGTACTAGAAAGATAATTTCTATTTTTGGAACCTCCGGAGTTTTGAAGAAGATTATACTATAGAGCTGATAAGATTTTCAAAGAAATGGGTTATGGAGAAGGTGGCTTGTAGCCACCTTTTGGAGAAGAGGTTATTTCTTTTCTTCTTTTTTCTCTTCTTTTTTCTCTTCTTTTTTCTCTTCTTTCTTTTCTACCTTCTTGTTAGCTTTTTTCTCAGTTTTTGTAGTAGCTTCTTGCTTAGCTTCTGCTTTTGGAGCCTCTTCTTTCTTAGCTTCTTCTGCAGAAGCAAAACCTAAACCTAAAATTGATACTGAGAGAGCTGCAACTACTAACTTCTTCATCTGTAATACCTCCTAAATAAATTTGTAGAGATATAATATTAGAAAAAGATTACAGGAAGATTACAAAAAGATTACAATTTTGTAATGTATAACTCTCAAGAACACTTTCAGAAAAATAGATATTCTGAATAGTATTGAATTATAGAGTGCGAGTGGTGGGAGTTGAACCCACACGGTGTTGCCACCACGGGATCCTAAGTCCCGCGCGTCTGCCAATTCCGCCACACTCGCAATAAAAGGATTATAAATAAAAAAGAAAATGACCCCAACGGGATTCGAACCCGTGTCGCCGGCGTGAAAGGCCGGTGTCCTAGGCCAGGCTAGACGATGGGGCCATATTCAACTGAGTGAGTCGCCTGGGAATCGAACCCAGGACCACCGGTTTAAAAGACCGGTGCTCTACCGACTGAGCTAGCGACTCACAAAGTAGGCTAATATTATATATGATTGTGTTGAAAATTTCAATAGCTTGTAGACGTAGATTTTATCTTATAAAGATAAAGATAAAGATTTTCTTACTGTGTATTAAATGTAACCATTTTCTTTGGCATATTTGCCATATTTTTTATCTGTCTTTCCTATATGTCCTACAAGCCATCCCCATGTTATAGCAAGAGCTTCTTTAAATGACTTTTCATCACCTTCATCTATACGGTGGACTAAATCAAAAACCACTTTTCTGAATATTTCATGAACTTTTTTGTGTGTTTCAAGTTAAGGATAGCAAATAGTTTCCATAAACTTTTCTTCATCACTTAGATGATACTCAACATAATGTACTATTTCACTTTCAAAATATTCTTTTGCTGCTTCTCTTTTTCCCTCTGCTAAAAGGTCATATACCGTGTTAAGCATATCTACAAGCATTTGATGTTCTTTGTCCATTTCTGATACGCCGGTAAGCAGATCTTCCGTTAGTTCGATAACTTTGATCATCTTTGCTTTCCTCCCTAATAAAATTAATCTCTATTCTAAAAAATGAAAGAGCTTATATGTTCCTCTTACTTAATTCATAAGAGGTTTCTTGTTATACTTTTATTATCCCCTTTTAGAATCAAGCTGTTAATCATTATACTTATAACTTTTAACTTTATATTAAAATATAAACAACTCATGGCAAAAATCAAGTTATTTTGTAATTAATTTAGTATCAATATTATATTTTATTAGATACGTTGAGTGAGAAATTAATGCCATAATTAAACCTCACAGTACCTGAAAAAG
>JBBFMH010000002.1:0-30669 GCA_037478615.1 Hydrogenothermaceae bacterium | reverse complement strand
TATTATTAATATAATTATAATTCGTTTTGTCTGAACCGTGTGGGATATAAAGCTGTTTTTGGATTTGTCATCTTATCTTTAAAGAAAAGTTTTGTCTGAACCGTGTGGGATATAAAGCGCGATACAACCTGTCCGCGCGTTCTATCGCTTCTTTGTTTTGTCTGAACCGTGTGGGATATAAAGCCCTGAACCCGTCTGAGGACGGGTATTCATATCCGTCTTGTTTTGTCTGAACCGTGTGGGATGTAAAGGGGAGCAAAATCAAACTGGGGGATGGTGAGTTGGATAAAGAATTAAAAGAAAGCTTAGATTTTGCTTTAAGAATTTGGGATGCGGCGGTTGAATATTACAATCCTGACGATCAATATGGTGATTGGGATATAACAAATACATATGGAGCAAGAAGTGAGTTAGAACAACACACACTCACAGAAGATTAGAGGAAAAAATTAGAAGAAATAGATAAAAGAGCTTTGGAGCTGTATTATAAGTATTTGGATAAAAAAGAAAAAACAGTTACTAAAGGTATATTTGAGCAAATCATAGAGGAGTTTGTTCTTGGTAAAAATAGAGATTGAAGAAAAGATAACTTATATTATATTGATTGTGAGATATATTAAGAAATAGCCAGCAGTTATAACCAAAATTTTTACCATTTTCTTTTTTAACCAACTTTCTCCAAATATTACAACATAAAAATATTTAAAGAAAGAATTCGATATTACAGCCAAAATTACGGCAATCGTTGCAGATATTTCAGAAATAGTTCCGGATTTTGCCATATTTGAAACAGACAGAGTTATTGCATCAACATCTATAAATCCAGAGATTAAACTTAAGATATACAGTCCCGTTTGTCCGTAGTAGAAACTCAAAACTTTTACCAAGAACACAATAAATGTATAGATAACCCCAAACTGAAGAACAGACAGGATGCTGAAAGGATTTCTAATCTGTTTATATTCCGTGAATTCATCTCTATGTTTAGAAAAATCTCTGAAAATTATCAGAGCATATATAACCGAAAAAATAAAAAACGGAGGCAGGATATACATAAGCATATTTACATTAACAAATACAGACAACAACATCACTCTCAAATTCATAACAAACCATGCAAGAGCTATTCCTAAATACAGATTTACGGAGTTTATCTGTTTTGAGAGTTTTGAAAAATCGTATGTTACAGCTGTGCTTGATATTAAACCTCCCAAAAGTCCAACCAGAAGTAAAGATTTCTGACCTTTCCATCTTAGTAGGATATATCCGATAAAATCAATAATAGCCACAATTATAACTACCTTCCATATCTCCTTTGGATTAAAAAACTCAAATGGACCAAAATATCTATCAGGCAGAATAGGGTATATAAGGGCTGTAAGAGCAAGGAATTTTACAATGGAGATGATATCTTCATAGTAGAGATTTTTCGCAAAATTTTCAAGAGGTTTTTTAATCGCAAGTATAAACATGAGAGTTATAGCAACAAATCCAGATATATAGAGCTGATTGTGATAAACAAGGACACCTATCAGAAATGTTATTAAAACAGATATCTCCGTAGTTATACCTTTATCCTTTGAGTATTCAAGATAAAAGTTAAATACGGTAAAGATAGCAACAGCTAAAAATGATATATAAACTGCTCCTTGCCAATATTGGTCAGATATATACGATGATAAAAAGCCCAAGAGAGATATGAGAGGGTAAGTTCTTACTCCGGCAAATATATCCTCTTTTGCCTTATACTCCCTCTCAAGACCTACTATAAATCCAAGTCCTATAGAAAAGATTACTTTATAGAGGATATCAAACTCTTCCACTTTACTCTAAAATAGATATTCTTTTTATAACTCCACTTTCGGCATCAAAGAAGAGAGCATTAAATATAAATCTACCTTCTGCAGGTTCATACTTTTGAGGCATTCCAGTTATAAACTTCTGAATAACCTCATCTTTTCTCATACCTATCACAGAGTCCAAAGGTCCTGTCATTCCTACATCTGTTATAAAAACAGTTCCCTTAGGAAGAAATCTCTCATCCGATGTCTGGACATGGGTGTGAGTCCCGAAAACTGCCGTAGCTCTACCGTCAACATAATAAGCAAAGGCTTGCTTTTCAGAAGTAGCCTCTCCGTGAAAATCCACTATTATATAATCCGCTTTATCCTTAAGCTCCTGATATATCTCGTCAAACTTTCTAAAAGGACAGTCAAGAGACCCTCCCATAAAAACTCTTCCCATAAGATTTATAACTAAAATTTTCTTCCCTTCTTTCTCATAAACTCCAAAACCCCTTCCCTTTGCCATTGGTGGAAGATTTGCAGGTCTTAAAAGCCTGTGTTCCGTATCCAGAAGGGGAAAAACTTCTTTTTTGTCAAAGGTGTGATTTCCGGAAGTTATAACATCTACACCTGCAGATACCATCTCATTGAAAACTTTCTGATTTATACCATTACCGTGAGCGAGGTTCTCTCCGTTTAGGACGACAAAATCTACACCATACTCTCTTTTTAATGAAGGAAGGAGTGTAGAAACGGCTCTCCTTCCAGTTCTCCCTATAACATCTCCTATGAATAAAAATCTCACAACAAACTCCTACTTGGCAACTTCAACAAATCTTGACTCTCTTATAGTTACCACTTTTATCTGTCCTGGGAATTCAAGCTCATTCTCTATTCTCTTAGCTATCTCTTTTGTAAGTAAGTAAGCATCTTCATCAGACAGTTTCTCAGCATTTACTATAACTCTAACTTCCCTACCTGCCTGTATAGCAAACGACTTCTCTACATTCTCAAAAGAGTTAACGATAGCCTCTATCTTTTCAAGTCTGTTTATGTAAGATTGTAATACCTCTCTTCTGGCTCCTGGTCTTGCAGCAGACAGAGCATCAGCAGCAGCTACCAACACAGCCTCTGGATATCTTGCAGGTTCATCTCCGTGGTGGTACAGGATTGCATTTATAACATAGTCAGGTTCCCCGTATCTTCTGGCTATTTCAGCCCCTACCTTAGAGTGTGCTCCTCCCACTTCATGAGATATAGCTTTACCTATATCGTGCATAAGTCCGCCTCTCCTTGCCATCTTTTCATCAAGTCCAAGCATAGCTGCCATCATTCCGGCAAGGTATGCCACCTCTTTTGTATGTAGTAATACATTCTGTGTATATGATGTTCTGTAGTTAAGTTTACCTATATAGTAGTATAGTTCTGGATGGACATCTGTGAATCCAAGTTCAAGACAGGTTTCCTCTCCAAGTTTCCTGATATGATGATCCATCTCCTCTTTAACTTTTTCAACAACTTCCTCTATTCTTCCAGGATGTATCCTACCATCCGCTATCAATCTCTCCAATGCCGTTTTTGCTATCTCTCTTCTCAGAGGGTCAAAGGAAGATATAGTAACTATATCCGGCGTGTCATCTATTATCAGGTCAACTCCCGTAGCCATCTCAAAAGCTCTTATATTTCTTCCTTCTCTTCCTATTATCCTTCCCTTTATATCATTACTTGGAAGGTCAACTACCGAAACTGTATAGGTAGTTGTTGCTTCTGGAGCAAGTCTCTGTATAGCAGTGACGAGATTCCATTTCGCCTCTTTTTCCGCATTTCTCCTTGCCTCTTCCTCTATCTCTTTCATAATTTTTGCTGCTTCAAGTTTCGCCTCTTCTTCAACCTTCCTTAGAAGTTCTGCTTTTGCTTCCTCTTTTGTCATACTTGCTATCCTTTGAAGCTCAAGAATATACTGCTGTTCAGCAGATCTCAATTTTTCTTCCTTTTCTCTCAGTATGTTTTCAAGAGCTTTAACCTCGGCTTCCAATTTTGATATCTCTGAAGCTCTCTTCTCTATCTCTTCCTCTCTATGTTCCAATCTTGCAAGTCTCTTCTCAAGTTGAGCCTCTTTTGTTATCAGAGTTTTTTCTAAATTCTGCAGCTCCTCTCTTTGAGCTTTAAGCTCTCTCTCTAACTCCTGTTTCCTTTTAAAGAGTTCTTTTTCTATTATCATCTCAGCCTGTTCTTTCAACTTCATAGCTTCAGCTTGAATTTCCTGAGCTTTTAGTTTTGCCTCTCTTTCTGCATCTTTTACAACTCTCTCTGCCTCTTTCTCAGCTTCTCTCTTTATCCTCTCTGCTTCCTGTCTTGCAAGTTCTTCTATCTCCTGTTTCTTCTCTAAAACCTTCTCGTACTCTCTCTCTTTTTCTTTTAACTTTTTCTCTATCATAACTTTGCAGGCTGTAAATCCAGCTCCACCTGCAACTATCGCAGATGTCAATCCTACTATAAGCTCATTCATTTTTGTCCTCCTTTGTCTTAATTATTTTTGTAGGTGTTATGATAATATCAACAGGTACATCATGTAACTCTTTCGGTATATCCTTTAAAAGTTGAAAATCATAAGCAAGTCCTATTTTTAGAGCTTTCTGTTTAGCTAAAAATCTGTCATAAAAACCTTTACCGTATCCAAGTCTATATCCCTTTTCGTCAAAAGCAACTGCCGGCACAACTATAACATCTATATCTCCTGTATAACTTTCACCTTCTGGCTCTTTTATGCCGGCATATCCGGTTGATACAGAGTTTATATCTGTAATTTTGATAGGTAGGAGATGTTTTTCTTCAACCTTTGGAAGAAGGACAGTTTTTCCCTCTGATAACAGTCTGTTTATGATATTTAATGTGTTTACCTCATTTTTGTGGGGATAGTAAAGTAAGAAAACAGAAGATTTATTAACTTTATCAAGTAAGAAAAATCTGTCCTCAATTTTTTTAGAATCTTCAGCCCAATTGTTGTAATGTTTTCTCTTCTCTATAAGCTTCCTTCTTAAACTGTCCTTCAAAAACACCAACCTCCACAGCTACCAAAAGCTGGAAGGTCCAGGAACGAAAGACTAAAAGACACCCGCGGGAGCCGATGGGATGGATTACTGCTTCTGAGCAAAAGCTCCATAGGTGGGTGGTCACACCTATCTCCCTTCGAACTTCTCGCCGGAAGCTACCAGGGATGACAGGGATATCGACCTCCCTTTTCAGCAGTTATAGCCCAGAAAAATTCACGCCATCCCTGTCGCACTCCGCAGGCTGGTTATTGATATATATGAATAAGGTCTTAAAACCATTTTATCTTTCAGCTCCTGTTAACCTTCAGCTTCTTAATGTCAAATCACTGTATTTTAATTTAAGCTTATCTAAAATTTCATCAACTATACTGTTAACTTCCTCATCGGACAAACTTCTATGAGGAGAGATAAACTCTACGGAGTAAGCAAGACTTTTCCTATCCTCAGATAATCTATAAACATCAAAGAGCTTCACTTTATAGATATACTCTGAAGCAACTTTTAAATCTTCTTCAAACTCTCCCTCTCTAACATCTACACCCACTACAAAAGCTATGTCTCTCTTAACCGGTGGATATTTAAGTATTTCTCTATAAACAGGGGTAAGTTTGTTGAGATAATGGGTATAGAGATATCCTTCTTTAAGGGTAGATTCATCTAAAAATCTTGGAACGTATTTCAGATTTAACTCGGAGATATAACAGTTGTAAGGTATCTCGAACTGGTCTGCTATCTTAGGATGAATTTTTCCAACATATCCAACAGTTTTACCGTCTAATTCTATATTGAAGGACAGATAAGGATGAAGATAACTTTTATCAGATTGGGTTATTCTGAAATTGGAAAGTCCTAAACTTCTTAAATAGTTTTCCACAACTCCTTTAAATGTAAGTATGTCCCACTCTTTTGTGGTTGAGAGTTTAGTTTCCTTATCTGTGTAGTCATAGCCGTCAATTAACTTTCCAGATGAAAGAATTCCAACTCTTATCTCTTCGTAGCTATCAAAGAATGTAGAAGATATCTCAAATACAGCTATATCTTTTTTACCAAACCTTACATTTTCTCTTAATGTTTCAAGAAGTCCGGCAAATACCGTATCTCTCATTACACTTTGAGATTTAAGGA
Organism: Hydrogenothermaceae bacterium; assembly: GCA_037478615.1. GTDB lineage: Bacteria > Aquificota > Aquificia > Aquificales > Hydrogenothermaceae > JAOABC01. Next base: position 24,707 of record JBBFMH010000002.1, on the reverse strand, counting down.
TGTAGTTTTCTATCTTTATAGGTGGAACAGGGAGATTAAGTTTCTGGTAAAACTCCTCAGAAGTGAATGTGTAATTTACAACTTCCGTAAAACCGTTAGATAGGAAATAATCCCTCGTTTTTTTGAAGAAATCAAACTCTCTATTGGGTGTAAAAGACTGTGTTGGAAGTTTTGGGTATGAAGGTTCAAAACTGTCATAACCTTTTATCCTTGCTATCTCTTCAACAAGATCAATATCTCTGGATATATCGAGGTATCTGTGAGCCGGAACAACAGATTCTAAAAGATCATTTCTCAATATGGTAGGAATATCAAGACTGTTGAGTATATTCTCACAATCCTTAGGATCCAACTTTTCTCCTAAAACTTTTTCAACTTTTTGTAATGATAATGTTATCCTCACAGGCTTATAAGGTTTTCTGTAAATATCCTTAAATCCTTCTACTTTACCTCCAGCTAAAGATAGTATCATATCAACAGCCTTATCCCTTACAACCACAAGCCTTTCTATATCAACTCCTCTCTCAAACCTGTAAGATGAATCGGTAGATACAGCTAACCTTTTTGAGGTTTTTCTGATAGAAATAGGATCAAAAACGGCAACTTCAAGAAGTATGTTCTGTGTTTCTTCAGTTATCTTGCTGTTATCACCACCTATAACCCCGGCTAAAGCTAAAACTTTAACCTCATCTGTTATAACTATATCATCTTTTGAAAGGACCCTTTCAACACCATCGAGAGTTGTAACTTTTTCTCCATCTTCTGCTTTTCTTACGATTAATTTACCCTCTATCTTGTCAAGATCAAAAGCATGTAAGGGTTGACCTTCCTGAAGTAGTAAGTAGTTGGTAATATCAACTACATTGTTTATAGGTGAAATTCCGGCTTTTATAAGTTTTAACCTAACATCTAAGGGAGACTGTTTAATTTTTACACTTTTTACAATAACACCACAGTAACGATAGCAGTCATCAGTCAGAACTTCAACTCCGACATCTCCCTCTGGAAAGTCTAAATTAGGAACAACATCCTTTCTTTTAAAATTGAAGATAGCAGAAACTTCCCTTGCAACACCAAATACACTAAGACAGTCTCCTCTGTTTGGAGTGATCTCTATCTCAAGTATATCTTCTCCCAATCCAAGTAATTTACCACCATCCACACCTACGGGTGTATCTTCATCAAGTATAATGAGTGTATCTGACTTTTCCTCTAAACCTAAATCTTCAAGGGAGACAAGCATACCTTCTGACTTTACACCTGCAAATTCAATCAGATTTATCTCCTTAGAAGGAAGCTTTGTTCCTACTTTGGCCAATATTACCTTATCTCCAACCTTTACAGACTGGTCTGCAGTTATAACCTGATATGTATTATCTCCATCGTAAACTTTACAGATGTTTAACTTCTCTCTCTGCGGGTGTTTTTGGATATCTTTAATCTCTACAGTTATAAGACCTTCCGTGTATATTCCAAATTTAGAGAGATTTGTCTCTAATCCAGTTAAGTTAAGCCTTTTAGCCAGTTCTTCGGCAGTTGTCTGTATATCTACAAAATCATTTAACCAAGAAAGGGGAACTCTCATCCTACACCCTCAAACTGTGAGAGAAATCTCATATCGTTATTAAATAAAAGTCTTATATCTGTGATCTGATACCTAAGCATAGCTATCCTTTCTATACCAAGACCGAATGCAAATCCAGAATACTCTTGTGGGTCTATACCTACAGCTTTAAACACTTCTGGATCTACCATTCCACATCCGAGTATCTCAAGCCAACCAGTTCCCTTACATACCTTACAGCCTACACCTTTACAGACCGTACAACCTATATCAACCTCAGCGGAAGGCTCGGTAAATGGGAAATAACTTGGTCTGAATCTTATAGGTATATCTTTACCAAATATTGTTTCTAAAAATATCTTTAAAACACCTTTTAAATCCCTAAAAGATACATCTCTATCTACTACCAGACCTTCTATCTGATGAAACATAGGAGAGTGAGTTGGATCTAAATCCTTTCTGTAAACTCTTCCAGGAGCAACCATAGCAATAGGAGGTCTCTTTTTTAGCATTGTTCTTATCTGGACAGGAGATGTATGTGTTCTCAAAACCATTCCATTGTTAAGATAGAAAGTGTCCTGCATATCTCTTGCTGGATGATGTGGTGGAATATTAAGCATAGTGAAGTTATAATCCTCAGACTCAACTTCCGGACCACTTTCCACACTAAAACCCATAGATACGAATATAGAAGTTATCTCATTCAGAGTTGCAATTACAGGATGGGAGTATCCTATACTGTGCCAACTGTGGGGCAAAGTAACATCTAAATGTTCTCGTTTTAGCTTTTCCTCTAACTCTTTAGCTTTTAACTTTTCCTCTTTTACTTTTAAAGACTCTTCAATAAAATCTTTAATCTGGTTAGCTATAAGCCCAACTTCCTTTCTCTCCTCTACAGACAGACTACCCAACGATTTAAGAACAGAAGTTATAACACCTTTTTTCCCAAGGTATTTAACCCTTATCTCATTTAGAAGTTGTAGATTTTCTGTATTTTCAAGGTCAGATTCAAAATCTGTCTTAACCTGCAAAAGTTGGGCTTTAATATCCAACCTATAACTCCTTAAGCTGCTAAAGCTTCTTTTGCAGTCTGTGCCAATTTAGAGAAAGCTTCCATATCATTTACAGCCATATCTGCAAGAATTTTTCTGTCAAGTTCTATACCAGCTTTTTTAAGACCATTTATAAACTGGCTATAGTTTAAGCCGTTTAACCTTGCAGCAATATTTATCCTTGTAATCCAAAGGGATCTAAACTGTCTCTTTCTATCTCTTCTATCTCTGTAAGCATAGGTGAGAGAGTGCATAACCTGTTCTTTGGCTCTTCTGTAATTTTTGTGTTTCTGACCGTAATAACCCTTTGCAAGTTTCAGAATCTTCTTCTTATGTTTCTTAGATGATGGCCCTTTTACTCTCATTTTTTCATACCTCCTTTAAATTAAGCGTTTGGTAGTAATGCTTTAACTTTGTGTTCAATAGTCTCAGGAACATACTGAGGTTTTCTTCCCTGTCTTTTTCTCTTTGGAGATTTCTTTGTGTTGTAGTGGGAAACTCCACCTTTTGAATATTTAACCTTTCCTTTAGCAGTTATCTTCAATCTTTTAGCTGCCGTTCTATTGGTTTTCATCTTAACCTTTGCCATACAGATATCCTCCTTTTTTCGAAATTGAAACCATAATTATATCACATTTTAAAAATTTTATAAAATATGGTATAATTTTTGTCTGTTTAAATTTAAGTAAGGAGGCTGTAAATGATCCAGACTATAGAATGGAAAGCATTACCGAGAGAGAAAGGAACAAAGTCAGAAGTAAAACAAAAAAGAAGGGAAGGATACATACCTGCTGAACTTTACGGTAAAGGTCACCCGAATGTATCAGTTTACATCAGCAAGAAAGACCTTCTAAAAAGACCAAAGGGGCTATTCTTCATTAATGTATTAGTAGAAGGTGATGAGAATCCAAAACTATGTATATTAAAGGATATACAGTATAACTACCTGGGAGATGAGCCTATACATGTTGACCTTTACGAAGTTACACACGGAGTAGAGATAGATATAGAAGTTCCTGTTGAGTTTGTAGGAAAACCAAAAGGATTGGAGTTAGGTGGAATTTTCGAACCTCACTTACACTCAATTATAATAAGAACAACACCAAAGAACATTCCTGAGAAGATAACAATTGACGTGTCTAACCTTGGACTTGGGGAGGTTTTACACGTTAGAGACATACCTCCTATAGAGGGAGTAAGGATAATGACTCCTGGAGAAGAAACAGTTGCTGTAGTTTCCGAACCGGAAGTTGAAGTAACGGAAGAAGAAACAGCTGGAGCTTCTGCTTAATATAGATGATAAAGGCTATAGTAGGACTTGGAAATCCAGGTGAAAAGTATAGAAAGACAAGACATAACATAGGTTTTATGGTTGTAGATAAAGTTATAAAGAGGTTAAACTGTGGGAAGAAGAAAGAAAAAGCTTTTTCCCACTTATACGAGTGTAATGATTACGATGTTATTTTGGCAAAACCACAGACCTATATGAACTTAAGCGGAAATGCTGTGTTAAATATAATGGAAGATTACAACTTAAAACCGGAAGAGATTTTAGTTATCTATGATGACTTAGACCTACCTTTGGGAACTGTAAAACTGAGAAAGAGCGGCTCAAGTGGTGGACACAGAGGAATAAAGTCAATTATTGAGATGATTAAGACAGAAAATTTCCCAAGACTAAGAGTGGGTATAGGAAGACCACAGAGTAAGGAAGAAGTTGCTGATTATGTCCTCTCTCCTTTCGATAGAGATGAAGAACTTACAGTTGAGAAGGTTTTATCTCACTGTGAAGAGTGTTTGTTAAACGTGTTAAAATACGGTGTAGATAAAGCTATGAACAGTTGTAATAAAACTGTTGTGTAAGCCTTGCTTTCCTCTTAGGAGGAAGGCTGATTAAAAATCATCCATAAGGAGGTATGTAGATGAGAAGTTATGAACTGGTTGTTGTCCTTAAGCCGACAATGTCGGATGAAGAGCTGAATGCTAAGGTTGAAGGTATTCAGAATTTGATCCAGCAGAATCAAGGAACGGTGACAAACCTTACAAAATGGGGAAGAAGAAATTTAGCTTACCCTATTCAGAAGTTTAACTCAGGTTACTACTTCATCTTTAACTATGAAACTGCAAACTCAAAGCTGCCTGCTACATTGGAGTACAACCTACGTATAGATGAAGATGTTATAAGGTTTTTGAATACGAAATTACATAAGCCTAAGGTAGCTACTGAAGAGGTTGCCTAATTTTATGAGGAAAGTGTTATGATAAATAAAGTCTTACTTATAGGCAGGCTCACAAAAAATCCGGAAGTTAGATATCTTCCCAGCGGTATGCAGATAACTTCTTTCACCTTGGCTGTAAAGAGAAACTTCAAAGACAAAAACGGAAACTGGCAGGAAGAGACTTACTTCTTCGATATAGAAACGTTCGGTAATTTAGCAGAGAGACTTGGAAACTCCTTAAATAAGGGATATCAAGTTTATCTTGAGGGATCTCTAAGACAGGATAAATGGGAAACAAACACCGGAGAAAAGAGAAGTAAGGTTAAAATAGTTGCAGAGAAAGTTTCTGTCCTATCAAAACCTTCCAATAACCAGTCTCAAGAAACAGACTCTTTTGATGAAGAGCCATTAAAAGCAGACTTAGAGTCTGATGAAGACGTTCCATTCTAAAAAATTTTAAAGGAGGAAAAAATGGCAACACAAACTCAAAATAAACCTTTCTTTCAAAAGAGAAAAAAATACTGTAAGTTCTGTGCAGAGAAAAAAGAACCTAACTACAAGGATATTGAAACATTGAAAGAGTTTATATCCGAAAGAGGAAAGATTATTCCAAGAAGAATATCAGGAACATGTGCTACACACCAAAGAAAACTTACCGTTGAGATTAAAAAAGCAAGACAACTTGCTTTAATTCCTTATGTAATTGCATAACAACTTGAAAGGAGGAAAAGTATGAAGGTTATCTTAATTAAAGATGTTGAAGGCTGGGGAAGTTTTGGAGATATAATAGAAGTTAAGAGAGGTTTTGCAAGAAACTTTTTAATACCAAAGGGACTTGCCGTAGAAGCTACAGAGGATAACTTAAACCATATAAAAGCTCTACTTGCTCAGAAAGCTAGAAAATTACAGAGAGAGAAAGAGAGAGCTTTAGAGATAGCTGAAAAATTAGATGGTGTAGAGATAGAGATAACAAGACCTATAGGTGTAACAGGAAAAATGTATGGTTCTGTTACAACAACAGATATAGTAGAGAAACTCAAAGAGAAAGGTTTTGATATTGATAAGAAGAAAGTTATGTTGAGAAACCCTATAAGAAACATTGGTGGATACAACATACAGATAAGACTTCATCCAGAGGTATCTGCCACTATAAAATTAAACGTTATACCTGAATAAAATGGAAGTTATAAAGGATGAGCTCTCTCTACCTTATGATGAAGAGTTAGAGAGGGCTGTCCTTGGTGCTATAATAACTTTCCCAGAACATTCGGAGTTTATATTCTCAAACCTAAAACCTGATGACTTCTTTTCAGAAAAAAACAGAAACATCTTTTTGGCTATGCACTCTATATATACAGATGGTTTAGTTATTGATCCTTCTGCAATAAAGATATATCTTGAAAGATCTGGAAATTACGAGAAGGTTGGCGGACTTGACTATATAAAACTACTAATTGAAGAAGCAGCTGTTCCGTCTGTTTTACAACAGATAGTTAATGTTCTAAGAGAGAAGAGAATACGAAGGTCATTAATTCAGATATCTCAAACTATAATTCAAAAAGCGAGAGAAAAACAAAAAGATATAGATTCCTTACTTGAAGAGGCAGAAAATCTTATATTCAGTATAACAGAGAACAAAGAGATAACAGCTTATCACCATTTTTCTGATGTTCTAAAAGAGACCCTTGTGATAATAAACGAACTTGCAAAAAAAGAGACTGTAATAACTGGAGTTCCTACAGGTTTCTATGAGATAGACAGACTTACAACAGGATTTCACCCAGGAGACCTTGTGATAATAGCAGCAAGACCAGGTATGGGAAAAACATCGTTTGCTCTTTCTATTCTCCACTATCTATCAGTTATAGAAGGTTTGCCAACAGCTTTTTTCTCCTTAGAGATGTCAAAAGAACAGATAGCAATGAGATTACTGGGAGAGGAAAGTAAGATACCTTTAAGGAAGATAAGATCTGGATTTTTATCTGCCGAAGAGTTAGAAAAAATAGCAGAAGTTTCTTTAAAAATGATGAAAGCACCCCTGTATATAGATGATACAGCTTCCATATCTATACTTGATTTGAAAGCTAAAGCAAGGAGATTAAAGAAGGAAGCAGATGTAAAGTTAATAGTGGTTGATTATTTACAGCTTCTATCTTCTGGAAGAAGGTCAGAAAATAGACAGCAAGAAGTAGCAGAGATATCAAGGAGTTTAAAGGCTTTAGCTAAGGAGCTTGGTATTCCCGTAGTGGCATTAGCTCAGCTATCAAGACAGGCAGAGATGAGATCAGACAAGAGACCTCAACTGGCAGATTTAAGAGAATCAGGAGCAATAGAGCAGGATGCTGATTTAGTTATGTTTATTCATAGACCTGAGTATTACAAGAAAAATCCATCACCTCAGGAGGAAGGATTAGCAGAGATAATTATAGCAAAACAGAGAAACGGACCTACTGGTATAGTTAACTTAGTCTTCATAAAAGAGATAACCAAGTTTGAAAATTTAGCTTCAAAAACTGATATAATAGAAGAAAGTGAAGACAGTGAAGATTTCATAGATTATACAGAATCAGAAGGCGGAGTTGAGTTTTAATGTTTTTTAAAAAGTTCGTTGAGCATACAGGTGAGATAACTCTCTTTTTACTTAAAACCTTAATTACTATTTTAAAAAAACCACCTAAGGTTAAACATACTCTAAAATATATGGAAGAGATGGGAGTAAATGCATCACTCCTCATAATACTTACAGGTTTTTTCACAGGTGGTGTTCTTGTAGTAGAAACTTATCCAACCTTTCACAAATTTAACGCAGAGTTTCTAATGGGTGCCCTTGTTTCACTATCACTTGCCAGAGAGTTATCGCCGGTTTTAGTTGCCCTACTTGTCACGGCAAGATCCGGCTCAGCCATCGCAGCAAACATAGGAACAATGAGAATAACTGAACAGATAGATGCCCTTGAAGTTATGGCTGTTAATCCATTCAGATATCTAATAGCTCCACGGTTTATAGCTGCTGTCCTTATGGTTCCTGCATTAACAATACTTTCCTACATTGCGGGAGTCATAGGTGGATACTTTACAGCTGTCTATATATACGGTGTAAATGACTATATGTATTGGGAAAAATTAAAAGATTTTACAGAGGTAAAAGATATTGCGGGAGGTTTATACAAAGCAGCATTTTTCGGTGGAACATTAAGTATAGTAACAGCATACTTTGGATACATAACAAAAGGTGGTGCAGAAGGTGTAGGTAGAAGTACAACAACAGCAGTAGTAGTAGCTTCTGTTTTGATACTGATATTTGACTACTTCTTAACAGCTCTTATATACTGATGAAGATTTTACAGAGATATATATTAAAAAAAACTTTAGCTTACTTTTTCGTCTTACTTCCAGCTTTTACGATTACCTCTATTCTCATTGAGTCCATAGAGATATTCAGAAAGGTTAAAGTTATAAGTTTTGACCTTATCTCACTATATCTAATCTCAAAGATTCCGGAAAATGCTTACTACATAATACCACTTTCCATTTTAGTCTCTGTTTTCTTAGTAATAAAAGATATAAAGAAAAACAGAGAGATATACCCAATTCTACTAAATGGAATATCTCCAGTTTATTTAAGCTCGATATTTATAGTAATCTCTGGGCTGATAACGATATTGCAGATATTTAACTCAGAGTATATAATGCCAAAGACAGTCCCTCTTTCCCAGAATTTCTATCTTAAACTTAAAGATGTAAAGGAAGAAAATCAAAAAACCGTTGCTTATAGTATATGGCTTAGAGTTAAAGAAAATTCTTTCTTATACTTTGACTTTTTAGATTTCCAAACAAAAACAGGAAAAGGGTTGATATACTTAGAGTTTGATAAAGATCTAAAGCCAATAAAAGAGTTAGAATTAGAAGAGTTTAAAATAGAAGGTAACAGAATTCACGGTGAGAAAGGAAAGTTTGTCTCAATCCCATCTTTAGACAGTATAGATATAAAAAGTATTGATAGCTATACAGATACATCCATAGAGATAGACCAAGAAGAGTTGAAAAAACTTATAAAACAGAAAAAGCCTGTATCAATCTCCGAATTTTACAAAATTGCAAAAATATCTCAGAAGTATGGTTATGAATCTTCCTACTTTTGGAGTAAGTTTATGCAGAAAGCTACTACGGTCATATCTCCTTTAATTTTAGTAATATTTGCCATATCTTTCTTTTGGAAAAGTAGTTATAAACAGATTTTTATTGGATTCTTAGGTGTGTTGTTCTATTGGTACTCTATAGCCATACTTTCATCCATATCAGAAGCCGGAAATATACATTACGGCTTTATAGCTTCAATAGATATAATATTTGTAGTTGTGGGATTAATATATTTAGCACAGTTTAGTAGAGATTTAGAGATTTAAGAAAATAAGAAAATATAGAGTAATCTTTGAATTATATAGATAACTAAAACAACGATAAACGGAGCAAAATCTATACTATAGTAAACAGTAGGAATTAACTGTCTTATCCGTCTGTAAACCGGCTCTGTAAGGTTTCGCAAAATTTTAACTACTGGATTGTATGGATCAGGATTAACAAAAGATATAAGAGCTGATACTATAACTATCCATTTGTAAATTTCAAGGACGGTGTTCAGAAGATTGAACACCGCAACTTTCAACTCAAACATGAATTACTGCTCAGGATACTCTACAAACTCTATTATAGCTTGCTGTCCACCATCTCCAATTCTTCTTTTCTCTAATTTATAAATTCTTGTATATCCACCGTTTCTGTCCTTAAATAGAGGAGCAATCTCCTTGTAGAGTTTTGCAGCAACTTTATGATCTCCTCTCAATCTTTGAGTAAGTAGTCTCTTTGCGTGGATACTGTCTTCCTTTGCAAGGGTAACTAACTTTTCCACAAAGGATCTCAATGCCTTTGCCTTTGGTTCCGTAGTTTGAATTCTACCGTTATTTATCAAACTTTTAGCAAGATTTATAAGTAGTGCTTCTCTCTGCTCTTTAGGTCTATGGAAGCTCTTTGTTTTAACTCTATGACGCATCTTTATAATACCTCCTTAATCAATCTTCTGATTTTGATGGAGCAAGTTCTAATCCCATCTCTGCAAGAGCATCTATAATCTCTTTTAACGCTTTTCTTCCTATACTTTTTGCTTCTTTTAGATCATCTGCAGATAGTTTCACAAGATCTCCAATTGTATTTATACCAAGCTTTCTCAATGTGTTGATCGCTCTTGAAGAGATTTCAAGCTCATCTATGGCGAGAGAAAGTTTATCTTCCTCTATCTTTAGCTCTTCCGGTTTTGTTATGACAGCTTTCTTGATAACTTGAGCTTTTTTAACTGCAGGTTTTTGTAGTAAAGTGAAGTGTTCTATGAGAATGTTAGAAGCTTTTGAAAGTGCCTCATCTGGAGAGATAGTTCCATCTGTTGTAAGCTCAAGGATAAGTTTATCATAATCAGTTCTACCACCAACTCTTGTAGGTTCTACATAGAAAGTACAGTTTTTAATTGGTGAAAATGATGCATCTATATTTATCCAACCTATCTCTGTCTGCTCTTCCATCTCTTCAACTGTAACATAACCTCTACCTCTCTCTATTCTAAACTCCATCTGAATTTTCACATTTCCGGTCACAGTTGCAATATAAACGTCAGGATTAACAACCTCAATTCCGGAAGGAAGTTTAATATCCTTTGCATATATCTTTGTAGGACCTTCTACTTCCAATATACCAAAATCTCTCTCTATGCTCTCATCTATCTTAAATCTAATCTCTTTAAGATTTAAAACGATCTCAGTAACATCTTCTTGAACACCTTCTATAGTAGTAAATTCGTGGTAAGCTCCATAAATCTTTACTGCAGTAATTGCACCACCAGGTAATGAAGAGAGTAATACTCTCCTTAAAGCATTTCCTACTGTTATACCGTAGCCTCTCTCCAAAGGCTCAACATATAACTTTCCAAATGTATCTGTCTTTGTTGTCTCATCCCAGTATATCTTTGTAGGCATAATAAAGTCCATAAAAGGCATCTACACCTCCTTAACCGGTAGTAGCCGGTACTGGGGTATTTATTGTCCGCCCTTTTAGTCCCTTTCCCAGTAGGCGGTTTTGGGACTTATTACATAGAGTAGAACTCGATAACATACTGAACTTTTACAGGTATCTCGAGTTCTATCTCTTCAGGTATCTCTACAACTTTACCTCTCATATTATCCCTGTCAAGTTCCAACCATTTTGGAACAGACCTTGGATCCCTTGATTGGAGATTTTCCTTAAAGATAGATAAACTCTTGCTACTTTCCCTTACTTCTATAATATCTCCTTTATCTACCCTGTAAGAAGGAATATTAACTTTCTTACCGTTTACTGTAAAGTGTCCGTGGTTAACAAGCTGCCTTGCCTGTCTTCTAGTTTTAGCAAATCCCAATCTGTAAACAACGTTATCTAATCTTCTCTCTAATAGCTGTAGTAATACTACCCCTGTGTTTCCAGCAGTTTTAGAAGCTTCCTCAAAGTATCTCTTAAACTGTCCTTCCCTTAGGCCACCGTATAGATACTTTAGTTTTTGTTTTTCCTGTAATCTCACTCCATAGTCAGACAACTTCTTTCTACCTTGTATTCTTCCGTGCTGTCCCGGTGGAAAATTTCTCTTATTAAAAGAGTCTACATCTCCGCCAACAAAAACACCAAGTCTTCTGCTTACTTTTGTTAAAGGTCCTAAATATCTACCCATAAACTATACCCTCCTTTTACTTGGTGGACGACATCCGTTATGAGGTATCGGAGTTACGTCCCTAATAGCAGTGATGTTTAAACCAGCAGCCGCCAATGTTCTTATTGCAGGTTCCCTTCCTGCTCCAGGTCCTTTAACCCAGACTTCAGCTTCTCTTAAACCATACTCATCCATTGCCCTTTTAACTGCCTTTTGAGTTGCGAGCTGTGCAGCGTAAGGAGTGTTCTTTCTTGTTCCTTTAAAGCCTTCTGTTCCTCCGGAAGCCCAGGTCAAAACATTTCCTTCCTTATCCGTTATAGTTACTATCGTATTGTTAAATGTTGATTGAATATGAACTATTCCTGACGTTACAGTTCTTTTTACTTTTTTAGGAGCACTTTTTCTTTTTTTAGCCATCTTCTACACCTCTTTATTTTCTCTTTTTACCTTTTCTTGTTTTTGCATTTGTTTTAGTTCTCTGTCCTCTAACAGGAAGCCCTAATCTGTGTCTTATTCCTCTGTAACAACCCATATCTACAAGTTTCTTTATAGAAACGGCAACTTCTCTTCTTAAGTCACCTTCAACTTTGTAATTTTGCTCTATGAATTTTCTTATTGTATTGAGTTCATCTGGAGTAAGTTCCCCTACTCTCTTTAAACCGCTTATCCCAGTTTTTTCCAAAATTTCCTTAGCTCTCGTTTTTCCTATACCATAGATATAGGTAAGAGCTATCTCTAACCTCTTTTTATCAGGTAAATCTACACCAGCGATACGAGCCATCTTTTATAGCCTCCTTAACCTTGTTTTTGCTTGTGTTTTGGATTTTCACATATAACCATAATTTTGCCATTTCTTCTGATGATTCTACATTTCTCACATCTTGGTTTAACAGATGCTCTAACTTTCATTTTCAATCCTCCTAAACTCTAAATATAATTCTTCCTCTGGTAAGATCATAAGGTGATAACTCAACCTTAACCCTGTCTCCAGGTAAAATCTTTATAAAGTGCATTCTCATCTTTCCCGATACATGAGCTAAAACCTCATGTCCGGTATCAAGCTGAACTTTAAACATAGCATTAGGTAACGCTTCTAATATAGTCCCTTCAACTACGATACCCTTTTCCTTTTCCTGTTGTTGCTTCTTCTTTGCCATCTTTAATCTACCTTTGATAAAATTTCAACTTTTCCATCGTATATCGCAACAGTATGCTCAAAATGGGCTGCATGAGCTTTATCCGCAGTCACTATAGTCCAACCATCTTTAAGCTTCTTTATCTTACCTCTTCCCAAGTGAGCTATCGGTTCTATCGCCAATACCATACCATCCTTTATTTCAAGATTTTCCGCATTAATCAAGCAGTTTGTAACATGGGGCTCTTCATGGGGCTTTCTACCTATTCCGTGTCCACCGTAATCACACACAGGAGTAAGCCTGTGCTGTTTTAAAGTATCCTCTATAACTTTTGCCACATATCTCAGATTGTTACCTGGCTTACAGGCTTCTATTGCCGCATAAAGTGCTCTCTCTACACCTTCAATAAGTCTCTTCTTTCTATCACTTACCTCTCCGACAGCAACAGTGATGGCGGCATCTCCATACCAACCTTCGTATTCAACTCCAAAATCTATACTAACTACATCTCCTTCCTTTATAACTTTACTCTCGGAAGGAATACCGTGTATAACCTCTTCATTTATAGAAACACACAGAGAAGCCGGAAAACCGTAAAGACCCAAAAACGAGGGTCTAACTCCTCTCTTATAAGCCTCTTCTCTGGCAACATCGTCCAGATATTTAGATGTAACACCCGACTTTATTTCATTTCTCAAAATCTCTAAAATTTCAGCCACTATTCTGTTGGCTATCCTTAACTTCTCTATATCTTCCTTTGTTTTAAGCTCTATCATTTTTGCAAATAAAAATTATAACACAGATGTTATTTTATTGTAAACTTCTTCTTTATCAGCAGTAGCATCTATCCTTACAATATAATCCTTATAGTAATCTGTTAAAGGTGCCGTCTGATCTCTGTAAACCTCAAATCTCTTCCTTACAACTTCCTCTCTATCATCCTCTCTCTGAATAATTTTTGTTCCACATTTATCACATATCTCATCTTCTCTTGGTGGGTTATAGACAATGTGGTAAACAGCACCACATGAAGGACAAACTCTCCTTCCAGAAAGTCTCTTTACAACCTCATCTTCTGTTATATCAAACAGTATAACTCCATCCATATTTCTACCGAGATTAGCAAGTAGATCATCAAGAGCTTTAGCTTGAGGAACTGTTCTTGGAAATCCATCAAGAATGATATTTTTATTACCGATCTGAGATAACTTCTCCTTTATAAGATCTATTATAAGCTCATCAGGAACGAGTTTTCCTTCATCCATATAAGATTTTGCCTTAACACCTAAAGGCGTTTGATTTTTAACAGCTTCCCTTAACAGATCACCGGTAGATATCTGTATAAAACCAAACCTTTCCTGTAAAAGCTGAGACTGAGTTCCTTTGCCTGCACCAGGTGGTCCTAAGAATACGATAGTTTTTACCATTAATCTCCTCTCCTTAAAAATCCTTCATACTTTTTCATTGTAAGGTAAGCCTCTATCTGATGAAGAGTATCAAGGGCAACCACCACAACTATTAGAGCAGAGGTTCCTCCAAAATAGAACGGAACATTTAACCATTTTATAAGTATCATCGGCAAAACTGCCACAATAGATAAAAAAACTGCTCCAGCAAATACCAATCTGGTTAAGACGTAGTTTATATATTCAACTGTTTGACTTCCGGATCTTATCCCAGGTATAAAAGCCCCATTTCTCCTTAGATTATCAGCAATATCAACAGGATTTATAAGAATAGCAGTATAGAAGTATGCAAAAAACAGAATCAATCCAACATACAGGATAAAGTATACATAACTCTGTGGAGAGAGACTGTCGACAATAATCTGAGCTATCTTACTGTGGGTAGCGAAAAATTGTGCTATTGTTGCAGGGAACATAAGAATTGCAACAGCAAATATTATAGGTATAACACCAGAAGGGTTAAGCTTAAATGGTAAATAGCTGGAAGATTGAGATATTGACACATTTCTCCTTGCATACTGGATAGGAATTCTTCTCTCAGCTTCTTGAATATAAACAATCCCGGCAATAACTATTAAAATTATTATTAAAGCCATAACTAATGTTAGTACCGATATCTCGCCAACTTTAAAAAGTGAGTATGTTTGTATGATAGCTGGAACAACTTCAGCAACAATCCCAGCAAGTATTATCATGGATATACCGTTACCTATACCAAACTCAGTTATTTTTTCTCCGATCCACATTAAGAAAACCGTTCCTGTTGTAACTATCACCGTAGTTAGAATCACAAAAGTCACAGGACTTACAGATATGAGAGACATACCAGACTCTGTTCTTAAGGTAGTAAGCCAGATAGACAAGCCAAATGACTGTAAAGATGCTATCAGTATGGTTAGATACCTGGTGTATTGAGATATCTTCCAGCGACCATAATCCCCTTCCTCTTTCTGCAACCTCTCCAATGTAGGTATAACTGCGGTAAGTAGTTGCATTATGATAGATGCAGATATATAAGGCATAACACCAAGAGCAAATATAGAGAATCTACCGAGGGCTCCACCGGAAAATAAGTTGTAGATATTAAACAGTACTCCCCCTGAAGAGTTAAAGTAATGCATCAACGTAGTTGAATCTATACCCGGAACCGGTATATGGGTTCCGAGTCTATACACAGCAAACATAAGAAGCGTGAATAAAATTTTTGAACGTAACTCTTTTATCTGAAATATCTTTATTAACGTTTCTGTCAAGTTAACTCCATATTATTACTGTATTAATTCAGCAGTTCCACCAACAGACTCTATTTTCTCTTTTGCAGAATTGGAGAAGCTGTGAGCTTTTACTATCAATTTTTTAGTTATATCTCCATCTCCTAAAATTTTCACACACTCACCTTTTTTAACCAAACCTAACTGTTTTAATTTCTCAGGATTTACTTCATCACCTTCATTAAATCTCTGATCTAAAACTTTTAGATTAACTATCTCAAACTCTTTTTTATTTGGATTTTTGAATCCTCTCTTAGGTATCCTTTGAATGAAAGGAGTTTGACCTCCTTCAAATCTTGCAGGCATCTTAGAGTCACCGGATCTGGATGTTTGACCCTTTTCTCCTCTGGTTGAGGTTTTTCCATGTCCAGAACCGATACCTCTACCTACTCTTTTCTTTCTGTGGGTAGCACCTTTATTTGGCTTTAACTCATGTAATTTCATTACTCAACTTCCTCCACTTTTACTAAGTGTTTCACTTTTTCAAGATTTCCACAGACCATAGGATTTTTCTCTAAAACTCTCTCTTGATATATCTTTTTCAGACCTAATGATCTGAGAGCTTCTATCTGATCTTTTCTCTTTCCAACCAATCCTCTAACCAATTTAACTTTTATCTTCATCTTATTGGAACACCTCCTGCGTATATCTTATATCTTCTTCTAATCTCTTCTTCCTCTATGTTTCTTATAGATGCCACTTCTTCCGGAGATTTTAACTTTAAGAAAGCATCAAAAGTGGCTCTGACTATAGCATTTGGATTTGTTGTAACCCCTATAATCTTTGCTAAAACGTCTGTAATTCCAGCAAGCTCCAGTATTGGTCTCATAGGTCCACCGGCAACAACACCAGTTCCCCTTCTTGCAGGTTTCAACAGAATTACAGCAGAATCATATTCACCTATAACATCGTGAGGAACTGTACCTTCTATTATCGGGATTTTAATCAATCTTTTTTTAGCGTCGGCTATAGCCTTTGCTATAGAAGGAGGAACTTCCCTTGCTTTACCGTGACCATAACCAACATGGCCGTTTCTATCTCCTACTATTGCCAAGGTACTGAAAGAAAACCTTCTTCCACCTTCCATAACACGGGTAGTTCTTCTTATTTCAACAACTTTTTCTTCTAATGGAAGGTTGTCTGGATTTATTGGGTTTTCCTTTATTCTCTGCTCTATAACTCTTTCTATATTCTTTACTCCCATACCTTTTCTCCTTTAAAAGTTTAGTCCATTTTCTCTTGCCGATTCAGCAAAAGCTTTAACTTTTCCATGATAAAGAAAACCACCTCTATCAAAAACAACCTTCTCTATTCCCTTTGCTTTTGCCTTTTCAGCAAGATGTTTTCCGAGATTTATAGCATCTTGTATAGACTTTCCACCTCTCTTTCCAAACTTCTCTACATAGTCTTTATCTATAGTAGATGCAGAAACCAAAGTTTCACCAGCTTCATCGTTTATTATCTGAGCATATATGGCATTTAAACTTCTATAAAAAGCAAGTCTTGGCCTTTCTGCAGTTCCAAATATCTTCTTTCTTATTCTTTTATGCCTTATTATCCTTCCTTCTCTTCTTGTCTTGATTGCCATCTACTTCACCTCTTACTATTTTTTACCTACAGTTTTACCAGCTTTTAGTTTTATCACTTCTCCCTTGTACCTTATACCTTTACCCTTGTATGCATCAGGCTCTCTGAAAGATCTGATTTCGGCTGCAGTTTGACCTACTTTCTCTTTATCTATACCGGAAACTTTTATAACAGTATTTCCTTCCATAGTTATCTGGATTCCCTCTGGTATCTCGTATATAACTGGGTGAGAATATCCCAAGGACAACTCTAAAGTTTTACCTTTCACTGCACCTCTATAACCTATACCGACTATTTCAAGTTCCTCTGTGAAACCTTCTGTGACTCCCTTAACCATGTTAGCCACTATAGCCCTTACAGTTCCATGAAGGGCTCTGCTAAAAGGAGTATCATCTTTTCTCTCTACTACTATCTCTTCACCTTCTTTCTTTATAGTTACAGCAGGATTAAACGTTTTCGTGAGAGTTCCTTTAGGTCCTTTGACTGTTATAGTGGAACCTTGAATATTAACTTCAACACCCTTAGGCACAGGTATTGGCTTTTTTCCTATCCTTGACATTTAAGCCTCCTTGTAGTTTTTACCAAACGTAACAGATAATTTCACCACCAACTCTGTTCTTTCTTGCTTCGTAATCTGTCATTATACCTCTATTCGTTGTCAATATTGCTATTCCTAACCCTTTTTGAACATAAGGAATCTTATCTGCAGATACATACTTTCTTAAACCTGGAGTAGAAACTCTCTCTATCTTAGAGATAGCAGGCTTAGTATTCCTTCTTCCATGGTATTTTAGTTTTATTATTAATGTTCCCTGATTTCCTTTTTTATTCTCTTCAGAAACAACAAAATCTTCTATATAACCTTCCCTTTTAAGTATCTCTGCTATTTTAACTTTTATTTTTGATTCTGGAACTTCAACTTCATCTTTCCTTGCTCTTATAGCGTTATTTATCCTTGCGAACATATCTGCGATAGGATCTGTTATCATTGTTTCCTCCTCTACCAACTTGCTTTTTTAACTCCAGGGATCTCTCCTCTTAAAGCTCTTTCCCTGAAGCATATTCTACACATATTAAACTGCCTTATGAAACCTCTCGGTCTTCCACAGAGAGGACATCTTGCGTGATTTCTCGTTTTGTATTTTGGCTTTTTCATAAAAGATTTAACAACTAAACATTTACGTGCCATCTATTTCCTCCTATATTAAGCGGACCTTATTGGTAATCCAAGCAGAGAAAGTAACCAAAGAGCTTCTTCGTCAGTCTTAGCAGAAGTCTCTATTATGACATCCATTCCTCTGATTCTATCCACTTTATCGTAATCTATCTCTGGGAATATGATCTGTTCGGATATTCCAAAAGCATAATTTCCTCTTCCATCAAAGGACTTAGGGTTCAGACCTCTAAAGTCCCTAACCCTTGGAAGAGCAATAGATATAAGTTTATCAAGAAAGTCCCACATCCTATCCTTTCTAAGGGTAACTTTTAAACCGATAGGCATCCCTTTTCTGAGCTTGAAAGCAGCTTCGGATTTCTTAGCTCTGGTTATAACAGGTTTTTGCCCTGCTATGGCTGTAAGATCTTCCATAGCTCTGTCTAACTGCTTTATATCACCTATAGCTTCTCCTACACCCATATTAATAACAATCTTTTTTAGTTTTGGTATCTCCATAGGACTTTTATAACCAAATCTCTCCATAAGTTTTTTTGCTACTTCTTCTTCATACTTTCTTTGAAGTCTTGATTTGTATCCTACTACAGCAGCCATTTACTATACCTCTTTTTTGATTTTTTCCCAAATTTTATCTATAATTTCACCGGTCTTTTTATTTATTCTGTACTTAACAGTTTTTTCTCCTTCCTTAACCAGCTTGAAACCAACTTTTACAGCTTTTTTATTTTTTTCATCGTAGTATGCGATATTAGAGATATCTATCGGTCTTTCAACCTCAAATATACCACCTTCTCTAACACCTTCAATACCTCTAAGGTGTTTCTTAACGATGTTCACACCTTCTACAACCGCTTTAACTTTACCATCCTTTTTAACTATAGCCTTTATCTTACCTATCTTTCCCTTATCTTTTCCAGTCAAAACGATAACTGTATCACCTTTTCTTAATTTAAGCATTTTATATTACCTCCGGAGCAAGGGATATTATTCTGTAGAACCCCTTTGCCCTGAGCTCTCTGCAGACAGGACCTAATATACGGGTTCCGATTGGCTCTAACTGGTTATTAAGTAAAACAACTGCGTTATCATCAGCTTTTACATAGCTTCCGTCTGGTCTTCTAACTTCTTTTTTTGTTCTAACTACAACAGCTTTATAAACTTTTCCTTTTTTAGCAGTTCCATTAGGTATCGCAGATTTAACTGTGACTGTTATAACATCTCCTACGGTAGCATGCATCTTCTTTGCACCGCCAGGAATACCTATACATTGAACTTTCTTTGCACCTGAATTGTCAGCTGTATTCAGATATGTACCTCTCTGTATCATCTTCGGCACTCCTCTCTTTTAATAAAATGACAAACTAATATTTTACTATTTTTTTTTAGAGAAATCAATTACTCAGCTTTTCTGGGATAAAATCTCTATAACTTCCCATCTTTTAAGCTTAGAAAGAGGCCTTGTTTCTCTTATTCTAACCACATCTCCAACTTTACATCTATTTTCCTCATCATGAGCGTGGAACTTCTTTGTTTTCTTTATACGTTTCCCGTAAAGTGGATGGGATTGAGTTCTCTCAACGGCAACAACAACTGTTTTATCCATTTTATCACTAACTACTACACCGACAAACTCTTTAACATTTTTCTTAACTTCTGTCATCAAGGTTCACCTCTTAACTCTTTTTTAGTTCTCTTTCTTTTAGTATTGTTAAAATTCTAGCTATAGCTCTTTTAGTTTCTCTGATTT
Organism: Hydrogenothermaceae bacterium; assembly: GCA_037478615.1. Classification (GTDB taxonomy): domain Bacteria; phylum Aquificota; class Aquificia; order Aquificales; family Hydrogenothermaceae; genus JAOABC01. The sequence continues at coordinate 4,764 of JBBFMH010000002.1, read as the reverse complement.
CACTATTTTTAGCCAAAGAACCTATTGTGTTTTGAAATCTTAAATTCATCAACTTTTTCTTAAGTTCTAATAGTTTATCTTTTAGTTCCTGTTCCGTTAATTTTCTTAACTCTGACGCTTTCATCCTTTACACCTCTTGAGCTTTAACTAATCTTGTTTTAATAGGAAGTTTGTGGCTTGCTTTTCTAAAAGCTTCTTGAGCAACTTCTTCCGGCACACCGGCAAGTTCAAACAGAATATGTCCCGGTTTCACAACAGCAACAAATTGGTCTAAATCACCTTTTCCTTTACCCATACGAGTTTCAGCAGGTTTCTTAGTGATAGGTTTCTGTGGGAAAACTCTTATCCAAACTTTTGCTCCTTTCTTTGCTTCCCTAACTATAGCTATCCTTGCCGCCTCAATCTGTCTTGAAGTCATCCAGCAAGGTTCTAACGCCTGAAGACCGTACTCACCAAAATCTACACTGTTCCTTCTTGAGGCTTTTCCTTTCATTCTGCCTCTTTGTTGTTTTCTCCATTTAACTTTTTTAGGTTGAAGAAGTGACATATTTCATACCTCCTTATTTTTCGATTGAGTGAAGCTCTTCTTCTATTTTCTTAAGGACTTCTTCATGTTTACCTTCAAGTCTATCACCTTTGTAGATCCAAACCTTTACTCCGAGAATACCGTACTTTGTAGAGGCTCTTGCTGTTCCATAGTCTATATCAGCCCTTAGAGTTTGAAGTGGCATTCTTCCTGCCATAAACCACTCTTTTCTTGCAAGATCAACACCACCTATCCTTCCACCAACCTGAGTTTTTATACCTCTTGCCCCAGCCTTTAAAGCTGCATCAATAGCTTTCTTCATAGCTCTTCTATGGGTTACCCTTCTCTCAAGTTGGAGAGCTATGTCCTCAGCAACAAGTTTTGCATTAAGTTCAGGTTTTTTAACTTCATCTACATTAACTATAACATCTTTGGCAGAGGTTATTTTTTTGATCATCTCGTTAACTTCTTCTACCTCTGCCCCCTTTCTTCCGATAACTATACCGGGTCTGGCAGCAAGAATCTTAACTCTCATCTTATCACCGAGTCTTTCAATCACAACTTCAGCTATACCAGCTTGCTTATATCTCTCCTCTATAAATTTTCTTATTGCAAGATCTTCATGGAGAGCTCTTGTATACTTCTTCTTATCAGCATACCATTTTGACTTCCAATCCTGAGTTATTCCTATTCTAAATCCTATTGGGTGAACCTTCTGACCCATATTTTATTCCTCCTGATTTCTTTCAGCTAAATAGATGTATATATGAGAAAATCTTCTTCTTATCATAGTAGCTCTTCCGTGAGCTTTCGGTGTATATCTCTTTAACATCGGACCTTGCTCTGCATGTATCTTAGCTATATAGAGATTATCTACATCCATACCTTTAAACTCTGCATTAGCTATCGCACTCTTAAGGAGTTTCTCTACAATTCTGGCTGATCTTTTTGGGATCTGTTGGAGTATAGCTAAAGCTGTTGCTACATCCTTTCCTCTTATAAGGTTTATAACTTGTCTTGCTTTTAGCGGTGATACATGAGCGTATCTTAAAATAGCTCTTGCCGTGTTCTCCATCTTTTACTCCTCTCTACTTTTTCTTAACTGCTTTAGCAGATTTATCAGGGTGACCTCTAAAAGTTCTAGTCAAGGAAAACTCTCCTAATTTGTGTCCCACCATTTCAGGTTGGATATAAACAGGTATAAACTTCTGACCATTGTAGACGGCAATCGTATGACCAACCATCTCTTGTGTAATAGTGCAAGCTCTATCCCATACTTTTATTATCTTTCTATCTCCGGTTTCATTCATCTTCCTTATTTTCTTTAATATCTTCTCATTGACATAAGGATTTTTGTTCCTTTCGTTCCATTTACCTTTGTAACCCATCTTTATTTACCTCTACGTTTGATTATAAATTTATCAGAGTATTTAGCACCTCTTCTAGTTTTGTAACCCTTAGTAGGTAATCCCCAAGGTGAAACCGGGTGTTTACCAAATGTTTTACCTTCACCACCACCGTGAGGGTGATCCACAGGGTTCATAGCAGTTCCTCTAACAGTAGGTCTTATTCCAAGCCATCTTGATCTTCCAGCTTTACCAAGTTCTATAAGTTCATGTTCTGCAAGTCCAACAGCACCAATTGTTGCCATACATTTTTTATGGACTAATCTTATCTCACCAGAAGGTAGTCTGATCTGAACATAATCTCCCTCTCTACCGAGTATCTGTGCAGACATTCCTGCTGCTCTAACGAGCTGACCACCTTTACCTGGTGTTAACTCTATATTATGGACGAGGGTACCAACAGGTATGTTCTCAAGAGGGAGAGCATTACCTACTTTAATCTCAGCATCTGGACCGGAAACAACCATATCACCAACTTTAAGTCCCTCAGGCCAGATTATATATCTCTTCTCACCATCTAAATAATGGAGAAGAGCTATCCTTGCAGATCTGTTAGGGTCGTATTCTATAGCTGCCACCTTCGCAGGAACACCGAATTTATCTCTCTTAAAATCTATTATTCTGTATAATCTCTTGTGACCACCACCTCTGTGTCTTACAGTAATTCTTCCCTGATTGTTTCTTCCTGCATGTTTTTTAAGAGGTTCTACAAGAGATTTCTCAGGTTCAGACTTTGTAATCTCTGCAAAATCATAGAGTATAGCGTGTCTTGTTCCGTTTGTTACAGGTTTTAACTTTCTTACACCCATCTTATTTCACCTCTAATTCGGCAATATTTACTGGTTTTTCTGAAATTACTTTTACGATAGCCTTCTTCCAAGCTTTCTTATATCCGGAAGATCTAAAACCAAATCTCTTAGGCTTTGGCTTAACTATTAAAGTTCTTACATCTTTCACTTTTAATCCGAAGATCTCTTCCACAGCTTTTTTAATTTCTATCTTGTTTGCATCCATGGCAACTTCAAAGACAAGCACATTATTTTTCTCGTTGTCTTTGACAGCCTTTTCAGTTATAACAGGTCTAATTATTATGTCATACGCTGTTTTCATTGTCCTAACCTCTCTTGAATCTTATCAAGTGCTGATTTAAAAACTATCACTTTTTCAGCATTTAAAATGTCATAACTGTTAAGTCCTTCCACAGGCAGTATCTTAACCTTAGGTATATTCCTAAAAGATTTGCAAACGTTCTCTATTTTTTCAGGTAAAACCAACAACACTTTCGCTTGATCGCAACCAAAACTCTTTAAAACTTCTACCGCATTTTTAGTTTTTGGCTGATCGAAATTAAAATCTTCAACGATAATAAATTCATTGTTCTTAACTTTAAACGTTAGAGTTCCTTTTAACACTTTTTTTCTAACTTTTTTAGGTAATGCAAAGTAGTAATCCCTCGGATGTGGTCCGTGAGACACTCCACCACCTACAAATATATTTGCTTTAATATCTCCGTGTCTTGCTCTTCCTGTTCCTTTTTGAGGATATATTTTTCTATTTGAACCAGCTACTTCAGCTCTGGTTTTTGTGCTTGCAGTTCCTGCTCTCTTAGAAGCCAAATGCCACTTTATAACTTCCCAAACAGTTCCCTGATTTACATCTACATTAAATATATCTTCTCTTAATTCTACTTTCCCGACTTCTTGATTGTTTTTATTCACAACGCTGTACTGCATTTATTTCACCTCTTTCAAATGATTAAACGTACATAGCTTTTGATTTTTGGAGTTTTAATTTACCTTTTCTTCTATCTGCTATAACACTGGACCTCAATACAACTGTAGAGTTCACAGATCCAGGAACAGAGCCTTTTAAAAGAATAACGTTCTTTTCAGGAATAATATCAACAACTTCAAGTCCCAATACAGTTATAGTTTCGTTTCCATAATGTCCTGCCATTCTCTTGGTTTTCCATACTCTACCTGGTTCAGTTCTACAACCTATAGAACCTACGGCTCTGTGGTATCTATGACCGTGGGATTTAGGGAATCCTGCGAAGTCCCATCTTTTCATTACAGAGGTAAAACCTCTACCTTTTGATTTACCTGTAACATCAACTAAGTCTCCTTTCTCAAAAACTTGGTCTACCTTTACTTCTTGTCCAAGTTCTGCTGTCTCTCCCTCTTTAAGTTTAAATTCCTTAATAACCTTAACAGGTTTTATTCCTATCTTCTTAAAGATAGACAGCAGAGGCTTTGGCGTATTTTTCTCTTTTCTCTCTCCAAATCCAAGCTGAACTGCTTCGTATCCATCTTTTTCCTTAGTCCTTACTCCGACAACATAACACGGTCCCGCCTGAATAACAGTTACAGGGACTGCTTTACCATTTACAAAAATTCTCGTCATTCCGATTTTTTTACCGATTATGCCCTTTGGCATTGTCTTCACTCCTTTTAACTTAATTTGATTTCTACGTCAACACCTGCAGGTAAACTTATATCCATCAAAGCTTCTATTGTCTGAGGTGTTGCATTCTCTATATCTATAAGTCTTTTGTGGATCCTCATCTCAAAATGTTCTCTTGATTGCTCAAATTTGTGAGGAGATCTGTGTACACACCATATCTTTCTATCTGTAGGTAAAGGGATGGGACCCTTTATGATCCCACCACCTCTTTTAACCGTATCAACTATCTGCTTAACAGATTGGTCTAAAACTTTATGATCAAAAGCTTTCAACTTTATTCTTATCTTCTCGTGCATCTCACTTCCTCTCTTTAGTCAAGTATTTTAGTAACTACACCAGCACCTACAGTTCTTCCACCTTCCCTTATCG
>JBBFMH010000001.1:0-36199 GCA_037478615.1 Hydrogenothermaceae bacterium | reverse complement strand
CTTTTGAAAGATGGAACTTTTGCTCTTCATATGGTTATTCCGGCAGGAATATTTTCTGGAAGTGATATGTTAGAAATTGCGGAACTTTCTAAAACATTCGGGATAGGGGAAATCAGATTAACAGTATCTCAAAATTTATATATTTTAGGAGTACCAAAAGATAATATCAGTAAACTTTTATCATACCCTATATTTCAAAAATATAAAAATATACACTCTCCTTACTTCAATGATCTTGTTGCTTGTGCAGGAACAGAACACTGTCCTTTCGGTGTAATACCAAATAAACCAGATGCTATTAAATTAGCAGATTATTTAACATCTACCTATCCATTAGATTCATCTCACGCAAAAATCCGGATGTATTGGTCTGGTTGTGGAAAAGGTTGTGGACTTCATGGGTTGGGAGACATCGGATTTGTAGGAGTAAAATTTAAAAAAGGAGAAGATACTCTTCTTGGTGTTGATATCTATTATGGAGGAACTCTAACGAATGAATCGGAAGAAGGTAAACTTTTATTAAAGTCTATAAATTTAGATGAGGTTCAGTTTTATGTTGAAGAGTTGATAAAAGAGTATATCCGTTTAAAGGAAAGAGATGAAAGTTTTGAAAGTTTCTATAAAAGAGTTCTATCAAGGTTATCAAAAGACGCTCTTAGGTTTTTTCTTATTTTTAATAATTTTGTAAAAGTAAAGTTTCCATATATAAGATTAGAGTTAAATGAATTAGTACTAGATAAATCTTGTGAAGAGGAAGAGATATTTGGATTCGGTTTTCAGCTATATAAAAATTTAACAGGAAAAAATCCTTACTCAAGACCACACATTTTAGAAATTTACTATGAACCTTTACCTTTGAAGCCTTCAGAAATTAATACTACATTACCAAAATTTTTCGATGGTTTTCTGTTAAAAATGATCCATAAAAACCCATCAAATAGATATAAAGTTTTCACAGAAATAGTATCTGATTTAGAAAAAATTAAATTTTTTTAGGAGGTTTGACATGGGAACATCAAATCAACCAAAAATTTCAGTAATTAAAGCTCTAAAGAGCGGAAATTGGAAGAGTGTGCTCTCTATGTTTCTCTACTTTGATACTGGTTTTACTGTTTGGCTTTTGTTTGGACCGGCTTTAGGGTTGTTTATCTCTAAAGAATTAGGATTAAAACCTGCTTATCAGTTTTTTATGGCAGGAGTACCTCTTGTAATGGCTGCTGCCCTTCGTATTCCTTTTGGGTATATGTTGCAGGCTATAAATGGTAAAGTAATTGCTACTATGGGTATCTTACTTTCTATGATACCTCCCATTTATCTCAACCTAAAACCTGGTACACCGACCTTAGAAGAGATTATTATACTTGGTGCATTTTTGGGAATGGGAGGAGCAAGTTTTGCTGTAGCTCTACCTGTAGCTGGATCAACGTATCCTAAGAAGTATCAAGGGATAATTCTTGGTATTGCAGCAACTGGAAATGTTGGTGCTGTTTTAGATGGTTTTCTTTTTCCACCGTTAGCTAAGATGTTTGGTTGGAAATTAGCATCTTTAGTAGCTATTGCTCTTTTACTCTTAGCTTTAATTGCAGTTTTAGCTTGGGCTGAGGATAGAACTCCCAAAAAACTAGAGTTAAAGAAACATGCGGTTATTACTTTTATATCAACTTTTGTTTTTGGTATATCTGTGATATTTGGAATATATCTGTTAGTTAACTGGCTAATAGCTCAAGGTAATGTGTCTTCTATAGGATTAAAGACAATATTGTTGTTTTTACCTATTATAATTGGTGGTTTCGCTTTGATGATACTTCCTCCTGTTTATAGATCAGTCTTAAAAGAAAGAGATATGTGGAAGTTTATATTAATCTATTCTATAACCTTTGGTGGCTTTGTTGGTATGTCTAGTGGAGTGGCTTTTGTATTGGAATCTACATATAAATTTTCTCCGGTTACAGCAGGAATAATAATGTCTTTACTTGCTTTAACTGGAGCATTAGTAAGACCTATAGGAGGATTTGTTGCTGACCATATAAGTGGAGTTAGAGTTTTAGTAGGAGTTTTATTGGCTATATCTCTATTTAACTTTGCTTTAGCTTTTGCTGCTCCGCATTTACCTACAGCTTTAGGTATAGCTCTCTTGTTTGGATTATTTGCCTCTTATGGATTTGGAAATGGAGCCACTTTTCAGTTAGTTCCTCTTAGATGGCCTGCTGCTACTGGTATAACAACCGGCATAATTGGTGCTGCCGGAGGATTTGGAGGCTTTATTCTTAATCAAACTTTTGGACTTATAAAAGAAGCAACAGGCTCTTTTGATATGGCTTATTTGATATTTGGAGTGATTGCAATGATAACCTTAGCTGGCCTCCTTTTACTTAAAGAAGAGTGGAGTCAGTGGGCTACAGCAGATAGAAATGACAACAGAGTAATTGGAGAAAGTAATTAGAGGGTTTTATCATGAAGATAGTGAAAACTCAATGTCCTTACTGTGGCGTTGGTTGTGGATTGGAAATAGAAGAGGTCAATGAAGGTAAATTTAAAGTAAGAGGAGATAGGGACCATTCTGCAACAAAAGGGGATTTATGTTTAAAGCCTGTTCTTCTTCCAAAAGTTTTAGATATAGGAAGGGTTCCCTATCCTTTATATAGAGAAGATAAAAGAGAGGAGTTTAGATATATTAGTTGGGAAGAAGCTATTAATATAATTTCAGATAAACTGAGAAAAAATCTTCCGGATGAGAATTATTTCTATATATCCGGACAACTATTTACAGAAGATATCTATGTGATAAATAAGTTTGTTAAAGGTTTTATAAAAACAAACAATATTGATGCTAATTCAAGATTATGTATGGCTTCAGCTGTTATGGCTTACAAGATGGCTTTTGGTTCTGATGGTCCACCATGTAGTTATGAAGACATTAACGATGCAGATACTTTTATCTTTGCAGGTTCTAATGCAGCATGGACACATCCTGTAATATTTAAAAAAGTATTAAAGAGAAAAAAAGATTACCCTCAAACAGTAATAATAACGATAGATCCAGTTAAAACGGAGACAGCGGATAAATCTGATATATGGATACCTATTAAACCGGGAACAGATACTGTATTTTTTAACAGTGTTTTATATGTTTTATATAAAAATAACTGGATAGATTATGAGTTTGTGTCAGAATTTACAGACAATTTTTCTCAAACTGTTGAAAAAGCTAAAAATTATCCTCCAGAGATAGCATCAAAAATATGCGAGATAGAAGAACAATATATTTACAGATTAGCAGAGATATTTAAAGAGAGTAAAAAAATTATATCTTTTTGGGCTATGGGATTAAATCAATCTGTAAATGGGACAATGAAAAATCTTTCTCTTATAAATCTTCATCTTGCAACAGGAAGAATAAATGAAAAAGGATGTCCATTTTCTTTAACAGGACAACCTAACGCTATGGGAGGGAGAGAAGTCGGATATCTTACTAATGGGCTGCCGGGATACAGAGATGTTAGAAATGAAGAAGATAGAGAGTTTATTGAGGAATTTTGGAATATAGAAAAAGGGACTATAAAATCAAAACCAGGTCCAACTATTACAGAAGCTGTAAATAAAATGAGAAATGGTGAGATAAAATTCCTTTGGATTGTGTGCACTAATCCAGCTGTAACCATGCCGAATTTAATAAAATTTTGGGAAGCTATTGAAAAAACTTTCGTAGTAGTCCAAGATGCATATTTAAACGATACAATGGATTTCGCAAATTTGGTATTACCTGCTACACAATGGGGAGAAAAAGAGGGGGTAATGACAGGATCTGATAGAATGGTTACTTACTGTAAACCGTTTAAAGAACCTCCATTACAATGTAAACATGACTGGCATATCTTTTGTGAAGTTGCCAAAAAATTGGGATTTGAACATCAATTTTCTTATAAAAATAGCAGAGATATATTTGATGAATATAAATTTACAACAAAAGGAAGGATATGTGATATATCTGATTTTAGCTATGAAGATTTACCAAAAAGATGGGGTGAGAGATGGCTCTATCATGATAAACAGTTTAAAACAGATAATGGAAAAGCAAAATTTACTCCGGCAGTTTTTGAAGCACCTAAAGACAGTTTATCATCTAACTTAATCCTTATTACAGGAAGAACAAAAAAACAATGGCATACAATGACCAGAACTGGAAAATCTTTAGAACTTGTAAAAGGTGAAGAAGAACCACTTTTAATATTAAATCCTGAAGATGCTGCTTTATATCATGTTGTAGAAGGAGAATATATTACTATTCAATCACCAAGAGGATTAATCAGAATAAAAGTAAAGTTTGGAAATGCTAAAAAAGGAGTAGCTTTTGCTCCTTTTGGATATGGATTGATGTATCACTTCCCCGTAAATATTTTAACTTCTGATGATGTCGATCCAATTTCAAAAGAACCGGATTTAAAATTTAGCAGTATAAAAATAGTGAAAGTAAAAAGTAAATTCATCAATTCTTTCGGAGATAAAAGCCATGTAGTCCACTCGTGAACTGCCCCATCTTATAGAAGGTAGTTTATTTTATAATATTTTGTATAGTTGTGGTAAAAATTTAGAGGTAATTTTTATGAGTTATATGCCTATATTTTTGGAAGTGAAAGATAAAAAATTTTTAATAGTGGGAGGAGGGAAGGTTGCTACAGAGAAGATAAAGAGAATTCTCAAATTTAGCTATAATATCACTGTGGTTTCTCCAGAAATAACAGAAGAGTTAGAAAGTATCATAAAGAATAACTCTCTAAATTATATAAACAGTCCTTATACTTCGGATATCATAAAAAACTATGACATTATTATAATAGCAGTTTCTGACACAAACTTACAGAAGGTAATTTATAATGATGCAAAAGGAGAAAATAAACTATGTAACACCGTTGATGTTATCGGAGAATCGGACTTCATATTTCCTTCTGTTGTCAAAAAGGGCAACCTTATAGTTGCATTTTCAACATTAGGAAGTTCTCCGGCTTTAGCAAAGTATCTTAGAATATACTTTGAACAGGAGATTCCTGGAGAAGTTGAACAGTTTTTAAATGAAATGGAGGATCTTAGAAAATCTCTACCTAAAGGGAAGGAGAGACAAGACCTTTTTGATAAAAAAGCTAAGGAGTTTTTTGAGAAATTTTTTATGAAAAATCTACAATAATTTAACGGCCACTTTTACAGCTTCTATCAAGGATGAAGGGTCTGCTATATTTTTACCAGCTATATCATAACCTGTACCGTGATCAACGGAAGTTCTCACAAAATTTAATCCTAAAGTTATATTTACCGCTTTTCTAAAACATACCATCTTTAAAGGTATAAGTCCTTGATCATGATACATTGCTATATAACCATCATAATTTTTATAATTTACAAAAGCGGTGTCTGGAGACAACGGGTCTGTAATATTAACTCCGTAGTTTTTCAAATATTCAACGGCTGGAATAATGATTTTCTCTTCCTCATCTCCTATATTTCCACTGTCCGAAGCGTGGGGATTTAACCCGAGAATTGCTATTTTGGGATTATCTTTTTTGAGATATGATTTTAAAAACTCATTAAACAGTTTAGCCTTTGAGATTATAGATTCCTTTTTTATCCTTGAAGGAACATCTCTCAACGGTATATGGGTAGTTATCAGCCCCACTATTAATCTGGGACACATTAAAACCATCATATACTCTTTTGATTTTGATACTTCTGCTAAGTAGTCTGTATGTCCGGCATACCTAAATCCGGATTCCATAATCCACCTTTTTGATATTGGAAGTGTTACCAATGCCTCTGTTTTTTTCTTTAATACATCATCTACGGCTTTTTTAAGGTAATTTACAGATGTTTTTCCTGATAAAACAGACGGTTTACCGAACTCAAAATCATAATCATCAACATTTAAAAGGTAAAATCCGGATTTTTTAACCTCTTCTGAACTGTCTATAAGATTGTATTTAAAGTCAGAACCTGTAAGTATCTTTGCTTTCTCTATTACTTTTTTATTACCGTATATTATGTAAGCTACTTTTTTGGGAAAGTTTTTATATCCTTTTACCAGAATTTCCCCGGATATTCCTGTTGGGTCTCCAAAAGATATACCTACTTTTTTTACCATACAACTACTTTATTTGCTTTGTCTATCAGATTGAGAATTTCTCCGTAGTCTATCAGTCTATTTTCATGTATCCTTATACCTCTTGCAACAGCATCTTCTTTACATGCATACCAATTTTCTGTTGCCGGCTGTCTTATCACCGCATCCTGTATAAGTATCAATACGTCATCTTCTTCTATTATCTCTGAGAAAGGAAAATCTGCTGGTTTTTTTATGAGATAAACAGTATTTACCATGTAATAACTACCTCTGCCTCTTTGATGAGATTACATATCTCATCTTTTGATTTCTGCTGGACCTCATTGTATTTTATAGATTTTACAAGTCCCCTTTCACTTATAGATTCTTTCTCTGCGTATATCTTTCCACCGAGCATACTTAAAGCCTCTATGGATTTATCAGACATAGGGACACCTATGATTTGAGGCTTCCAATCTGTTAGAGTATATACTCCATCTTTTAGAAATACAACTGTAACATCGTGATCCATAGCCATCCCGACGGCCTGTCTGAGAGCTTCAAACGTTTTCCAACCGAATGGATTTGATTTTACAATAACAACAACTTTTTTCTTACTCATAATCCACCTATGTAAGTGCTATCACTTTATCAGCCTGAGCTATAAGCTTTGAAAGTCCATACATGCTACTACTTTCTGCAAAACTTTCCGGCTGTACATTTCTCTGATGAGCATTGTGGGCACAGTAATAGATGGAAGCACCTTTTTCGTGGAGTTTCTTAATCTCAGGTTGTAATAGACAGTACTCCCCGTTTGCCATAAAGAATATTGACAGTTTATCTCCTCTCTCTAAGGATGCTTCCGATAACTTTACAAGAGTGTTATAGTCAGCCGAGTATGGATTACTTGCCATAATTATAAGTAGTTTCATCTTACCTTTCTCACCAAAACTTCCCAGAGATTATCACCTATCTGATTAATAGCCAAAACTTCCTGTCCTTCCATCTGGAAACTTTTAGGGACATTTTCTACAGAAGGTTTGTAGTCAAGGATAACCCTCAAAACTTCTCCCACATCCATCTGTTCCATAATTAATTTACTTTTAACAAATGTGAAAGGACAAACCTCACCTTTTAAATCAAGCTCTCTGTTTATATCCATTATTCACCTCTAAAAATGAACTTCACAAGCTTGCTCATACTCTATTAAATCGTGTATCTTAGGCTCTCCTCCACATAGATTACACTTTTTGTCCTTTCTGAGTTTTACCGTTCTAAACTCTGTATAAAGAGCATCAAATACAAGTAGTTTTCCTACCAACGGCTCCCCTATATCGAGAATTAACTTTAAAGCTTCGTTAGCTTGGAGGGTTCCCATTATCCCCCCAACTACACCAAGTAACCCTGCTTCTTGGCAACTTGGAACCATACCGGGAGGTGGTGGCTCCGGAAATAGACATCTATAACAAGGAGATGATTCTTTATTCCTGTAATCAAATACTGTAAGCTGACCTTCAAATCTAAGTATAGCAGCAGATACAAGTGGCTTACCGAGAAAATAACATGCATCGTTTACCAGAAATCTTGTAGGAAAGTTATCTGATCCATCAAGGACTATATCGTAATCTTTAATTATATCCAAAATATTACTTTTCTGAATTTTCTCATTGTACGTTATAACTTTAACATCTGGGTTAAGTGCTTCAACAGTCATTTTTGCAGATTCAACCTTTGGAATTCCTACCCTTGAAGTGTTATGAAGTATCTGTCTCTGTAAGTTTGAAAAATCAACAACGTCAAAATCAACTATACCTATTGTTCCAACACCTGCTGCTGCTAAATAGTATATAGAAGGAGAGCCCAATCCTCCGGCTCCAATAACTAAAACTTTTGCATTGAGTAATTTCTTCTGACCTACGCCACCTACTTCCGGAAGTATTATATGTCTACTGTATCTCTTTATCTGCTCTTCTGTAAAGTCAAAAGCCATTGCACACCTCAAAATTTTAGTTAAAATATAATTATATCATTTTTGTATTTTAGTTCAATGAGTGATAAAATTATTATAAACTGCAAAGGATAAAAAAGAGTTACAAAGTTTTTAAAAATTGTAAAGCAAATCATAGAAGATTTAAATGGTTGATATGATAGAATATATCAAACAATGAAGGAGAAAGTAGCTTAACAGAGAAAATGGATAGTGGTAGTAGTCCTTTACTGAGAATTAGGAATTTAACTAAAAAGTATCCCATAAAGAAGAGTTTTTTTAAAAAAGAGTTTTTTTATGCAGTTTCTGACGTTTCCTTTGATATTTACAGAGGAGAGGTTGTTGGGTTAGTCGGAGAGTCCGGAAGTGGAAAATCTACCATAGGTAGACTTATCTTAGGACTTATAAAACCAGATTCAGGACAGATAGTATTTGAAAATCAAGATATATCTAAGAAATTTCCAAAAAGCCTGAGAAGAGAGATATCAATAGTTTTTCAAGATCCAAGAACTTCACTTAACCCAAGATTTAAGATCTTCGACATATTGGCAGAACCTTTGATAGTGAATGGTTATAGTAAAGATGTTATAAAAGAGAAAGTTTTGGAAACTTTGAATTTGGTTGAACTTGATGAAAGTTTCATAGATAGGTATCCCCATGAGTTATCTGGAGGCCAGAGACAGAGAGTAGCGATAGGAAGGTCAATAGTATTAAGTCCAAAACTTATAATTGCAGATGAGCCTACATCTGCGTTAGATGTTTCTATTCAGTTGCAGATTGTAAATCTTATTAAGAATTTAAATAGAGAAAAAGGTGTAACATTCATATTTATATCCCACGATATAAACGTGGTCGCAAATCTTTCCAATAGGATTATAGTTTTGTATAAAGGTAAAGTTATGGAATACGGAGATACAGATTCGGTTATAAACGATCCACAGCATCCATATACAAAAATACTACTTGACAGTCTTCCTCCCGAAAATCCAAAACACAGAAAAATCTTCCCTGACATTCCCGAAGAAGATTTTAGTAGTTCTACCTTTGATGGTTGTGAATTTTATTTCAGATGTCCTGTAAAAACTGATGTATGTAAAACAAAACCACCGATGAAAAAAACCAAATCTGGAGAGGTTTACTGCCACCTTGTTTGAGCAAATCTTGTTTGATTTTGCTATAACTTTTGTAATTGTACTTACAGCTGCTTTTTTTGCCGGAGTGGAGGCATCATTTTTCTCAATAGATAAGATAAAGATAAGAAAAAGTCCTAACTTTGATGATAAAAAATCAAAACTGATTCAATTTTTCTTATCACATCCTAAGGAACTTGTGATAACATTCCTTATAGGAAATGAGCTTGCAAATATCACAGCTACATCTTTTATCACAGCCGCGGTTATAAATTACTTAGGTAAAGAGTATATAGTTTTAGCTGTCGTAATAAGCTCCCTTTTACTTTTAAGTTTAGGAGATATCACACCTAAGATTATCGGTTCATACTATCCTGAAAAATATGCTTCCTTGGTTGTTAAACCATTTTACCTTTTCTACGTAGCTGTAACACCTTTTAGATTTATTTTTTTAATGGCTACCGAGTATTTCCTTAAGAAGTTTGGTATAGAGATAGTTTCTGAAAAACATCTGATAACAAAAGATGATCTTCAATCTATTATACATAATGCTGTTGACCAGGGACAGTTAAACGAAGAAGAGAGGAAGTTGATAGATAATACTTTTCTCTTGAAGGAAACTACTGTTGTAGAAATAATGGTTCCAAGGAGAGATATATTTGCTGTAGAGAGAGATATAACGATAGGTGAGTTGATAGACCTTTTAAAGGAAAAAGATTACAGCAGGGTTCCCGTTTATGAAGAAAATTTAGATAACATTATAGGTATTGTTTATCTCAAGGATATTCTGTTTTTGAAACTTGAAGGTAAAGATGAGAAGATAGGAAAGTTTGTTAAGCCTGTTGTGTTTTTCCCAGAATTTACAACCCTATTAGATGCTATAAAAAAGTTTAACGAAGAGAATAAACATTTTGCGATAGTAGTGGATGAACACGGAACAACGGTAGGGCTCATAACTTACAATGATATTATTGAGTATATTGTGGGAGAAATCCCGGAGGAGTATGAGGTAGAAGAGCCAGATTTCCGTAAAATAGGAGAAGATAACTGGATAGTTTCTGGGAAACTTGATGTAGAGTTTTTAAGTGAGATAGGTATAAGGCTTCCGGAAGATTATGAGTATGATACGGTTGCAGGTTTTATACTTGATGTCTTAAAGAGATTTCCAAGAGAAGGTGAGGAGTTTGAGTATGAAGGTTATATGTTTAAAGTATTACTTATGGATAAAAACAGGATAGTAAAGGTTCAGATAACGAAGATTTCTCAAGGGGAAGAAAGTTGATAAGTTATATAATAACTATACTGTTTTTTATATTTATGGAGGGACTTTTTTCCGGCTCTGAGATTGCTCTTTTCTCTACAAACAGATCAAAACTAAAATATATTGCGAAAAAAGGTGACAAAAGAGCAGTAAAAACATACACATTACTTCAAAAACATTACTCTGAATATATATCTGTGGGATTAATAGGTACTATTTTAAGTATAGTTATAGCTACGGCCACCTATGTAACCCTTTTACATGAACTTTCTTACTTTATTCCTCTTATGAGAGGAAAAGAGGAGGTTTTTGCTGAAAGTTTGGTTATTCTGACACTTCTCTTTGGAGAGATAATACCAAAAAGTATATTTCAACATTACGCTGATAAACTTATCATCTACGTAGTCCCATTTTTGGAATTTTTTAGAAAAGTTTTTTACCCAATTTTAATCTTTTCAAACATTGTAAATAAGATAGTGTTTTTCCTATTTAGAATAAAACCGGCATCTGAGAATTTATACACAAGAGAAGAGATACTCCATCTCTTAGCTTCAGAAAATATAGAAGATTTAGATGAGCTGGAAAAGAGAATTATTTCAAATATTCTGATATTTAATGAAAGAAGGATATCTGAGATCGTTTTACCTTTATCAGAAGTAGTTGCTGTTTCTGATGATAAAAAAGTGTGTGATATTATTCCAGTTTTCAAAGAGACAGGATTTTCAAGACTTCCAGTTTATAGAAAGAGAGTTGACCAGATAGTTGGATTTGTGAGGGCTTACGATCTGATAAATGCGGAGATAGATGAACCTATAACTATGTATATGAAAGGAATTAGATATATCCCTGAGTTTACAAGTTTGCCTAACGTGTTGAAAGGATTTAAAACATACAAAGACCATATTGCTGTTGTTGTTGATGAAAGAGGATCTACAATGGGAATAATAACACTTAGAGATGTGTTGGAAGAGATAGTAGGGCAGATCAGAGATGACTTTACAAAAAAAGAGAGACAGATGATAAAGATACAGACATTAGATAAGTTTATAGTTGATGGAAGAATGGAGATAAAAGAGATAGAATCTATACTTGATATAAAACTTCCAGAAGGTCCATTTGAAACTGTAAATGGAATGATAGTTTATATACTTGGTAGAATGCCAAGAAGAGGAGAAACTGTAACGATAGATGGTTATGATTTCCAAGTTCTCAAAGTGGAGAAGAGAAGGACTATGGAAGTTATGATAAGTAAAAGATAGAGAGCGAGAGACGGGACTCGAACCCGCGGCCCCAACCTTGGCAAGGTTGTGCTCTACCAACTGAGCTACTCTCGCATATTCAGGATAAATATTATATAAAGGTAATCTGAAAAAATCAAGGGCTTTATGGTAAAATTATAGATAATCCAATATTTACGGAGGTTTTTATGGCTGGACATAGTAGATGGCATAATATTAAAAATAAGAAAGCTAAAGCTGATGCTCAAAGAGGAAAGATATTTACAAAGATAATAAGAGAGATAACTGTTGCGGCAAGACTTGGTGGTGGAGATCCGGAAGCGAACCCAAGATTGAGAATGGCTATAGAAAGGGCAAGGGAAGTTAATATGCCTTCAGAAAATATAGAGAGAGCTATAAAGAGAGGAACCGGAGAGTTAGAAGGTGTAAACTACGAGGAAGTTCAGTATGAAGGGTACGGTCCAGAAGGAGTTGCTATCATAGTAGAAGCTATGACAGATAACAGAAATAGAACAACAGCGGAAGTGAGACATATATTCTCAAAATACGGTGGTAACCTCGGAACATCAGGCTGTGTATCTTTCCTTTTTGAGGATAAAGGTATTGTGAATGTTGAAAAATCTGCTATATCGGAAGAAGAGATATTTGAAAAGGCAATAGAAGCTGGAGCAGAAGATGTGATAACTGAAGATCAGGATTACTATGAGATAAGAACAGCACCATCTGATCTATACACCGTTAAGGAAAACCTTGAAAAGATGGGTGTACCAATATCAAAAGCGGAAATCACAAAAATTCCTACAACCACTGTCCAGATAACAAATGAAGAGACAGCTACTAAACTTATGAAACTTCTTGATGCTCTTGAAGATAATGATGATGTTCAGAAGGTTTATGCAAACTTTGATATTCCGGAAAACATACTTGAGAAAGTTGAAGGTTAATGAGACTTTTATCTTTTGACCCATCAAGTAGTAAAACCGGATATGCAGTTGCTGACCTTGAAGATGATAGATTGTCTATATTTGAAACTGGTATATTAGATTTAAAAAGGAAGAGAGAACCTCTCCTTTATTTATACAAAGAGCTGAATAGACTTTTAGAGAATCTAAAACCTGACAAAGTTTTATTAGAAACACCTTTTTACAGTGTAAACGCTCAGACACTTATAAAACTGGGAGAAGTTAGAGGCGTTATACTACTTGCCTGTCAAACATTTAATATAGAGGTAGAAGAGTTTACACCGGCAGAGGTTAAAATATGTATAACCGGATATGGAAGATCATCAAAAGAAGAAGTTCTTGATATGGTAAACAGTTTATATAAACTGAATTTAGACAGCTATGATATAGCCGATGCTGTCGCTATACTACATACATACACTATGCAGGTTAAGATATGAAGAGAATATTTTTGATGTTAATGTTATTATACGGGTATAGTTTCTCTCAAACCTGTGAAGGCATGTTTAATGTATATGACAGCTGTTATGAGATAAACAACTGTGATGAAGGATACAATGCTATGGATTCTCTTATAACATCTGTCGGATTAAAAAGTAATAAAAAATTGGCTTCTATATGTAAAAGTTCCTGTGAAAATAAAAAAGCTGGAATAAAGAAGATGTCGAAAGATGAGTTTATGGCTGTTGTATGTCCAACTGAATTAAAAAAAGAGGAAAGTAAAAATGCAGCTCCTACTGGCAACAACAAATGATGGAAAGATAAGAGAGTTAAGAAAACTATTTGAAGGATTAGACATAGAGATTTTATCTTTAAAAGATTTGGAAGATAAGATAGAAGTGGAGGAAGACAGACAGACTTTTCTGGAAAATGCAATTAAGAAAGCAAAAGAGTATGCCCTATACTACAGTATGCCCGTTATAGCTGAAGACAGTGGTCTTGTAATAGATGCTTTAAATGGTTATCCTGGTGTGTACTCAGCAAGATTTTACGGTATAGAGTTTGGTGGAAAGTTTGATATAGAAGGATTAAGTAAGGATGAAAAGAATATCCAAAAAGTTTTAAAGCTTATGGAAAATGAAAAAAACAGATCCGCAAGGTATGTTAGTGTGGTTTTATTTTACTCTCCTGAAGGATTTGGAATATTCTCCGAAGGTGTTTGTGAAGGAGAGATAGTGGATAAACCTATAGGTAATATGGGTTTTGGATATGATCCTATTTTTAAGCCATTAGGTTTTGATAAAACAATGGCACAGCTAACAGTAGAGGAAAAGAATAAGATAAGTCATAGAGGTAAAGCTTTCTCAAAACTTAAGGAAAGACTGGTTAAACTATTTTCATAAAAACAGCAATGTAATGTTTATTACTTTATAATCTCTTTGATATTTTTCTCTATCTGATTTAAATCTTTTGCTGTTTTCAGTATATTGAAAACTTTGCCATCTTTGGATATAAAGACTATATAGGGAACATCTACTTTTTCTATACTGTAAGCCTTTATTGAATCTGTCCCAGCAAGCCATACAGGCAATTTTAGAGGAATCATTTTCTTAGCTTCTTTAACCTCTTTCTCATCAGATTTACTTAGTAAAGGTGCTACAAAAACAACCTTGTCTTTATATTTATCATACAGTCTATTTATCTGAGGTAAAACTTTATATGTATCCACATCACCTATAGCCCAAAACACCACGACAACAGGTTTTCCATTTCCGGCTATATCTGACAACTTCAGTATCTTTCCAGATTCATCCTTACCGTAAAAATCCTTAAATCTATCTCCAACCAAATCTGAGGCAATAACAATGGAAGATATAGAAAGTATTACAGCAAATATAAAATTCATCATTCTAAACTCCAATTTAAGTAGTTATCCTAAATATTATTAAAAATATTCAAAACATCAATAAACTTTATCATAAAAACAGTCAAAGTTCATAATCTCCATAACTTCCGATGCCTGTTTTAAAGAGTAGGCACCTTGGGAGATAAGGGCTTTTACGAACTCCCCGTTTAATCTATGGCCACCTTTAAATGAGAAAATCTCTCCTATGATAGGATACCCCAATAGATACAGGTCTCCTATTAAATCCAATGTTTTGTGTCTTATAGGTTCATCTTCAAATCTTAAACCTTCTTCATTTAAAACTTTATCTTTGTCAAAAACTACGGCATTTTCTAAGGAACCACCTTTTGCAAGTCCTTTGCTTCTGAGGTACTCCACTTCTTCTAAAAAGCAGTAAGTTCTTGCTGTGTATATACCCTTGAAAGAGTCTATATTTTCTGGAATATACTCAAATTTCTTATTTCCTATAATACTGTTATTGTAGTTAGCTTGATAAACAGCTTTAAATCTGTTTGAAGGGGTTGCTTTTATAAATTTGTCTTCCTGGAATATCTCTATTGGCTCTTCTATCACTGCATATATTTTTTCTTGGGAAAGGGAAACTATACTGGCTTCTTTTATCTTTTCCACAAAAACTTTACTACTACCATCAAGTATAGGCAACTCTTCTCCTTCTGTTATTTCAATTGTTAAGTTGTCTATTCCGGTAAAGTAGAGAGCAGCCATTAGATGCTCAACTGTTCTGATGGTTTTGCCTTCTTTATAGAGTGTAGTTGAGTATTCAAAACTGTGGGCGTTATCTATGTGAGCAGGTGTAACAACTCCATCTTTTATAAATCTTATTCCTTCATTTTCTTTTGCCGGTATCAGATATAAAGTTGTATTTTCGCCGGAGTGTAATCCAACTCCTTCTATCTTAATCGGATTCTTTATGGTTCTTTGAAATTGACATATCATTTCAATCTCCTTTAAAAAAGGTTAAATTTTAGCAAGCAATATT
Source organism: Hydrogenothermaceae bacterium (assembly GCA_037478615.1). Taxonomy (GTDB): domain Bacteria; phylum Aquificota; class Aquificia; order Aquificales; family Hydrogenothermaceae; genus JAOABC01. The sequence goes on along the minus strand of JBBFMH010000001.1, from coordinate 20,687 downwards.
TATGCCAAAGATATTTTAACCTAAAATCAGAAGTTTCAGAGGTTGTCTGTTTTATTTTTGCAAATTTGACAAAACTGTAATTTCTAAAAAACTCTACCGTCAATTCAAGCTATAATATTTTTTTGAAAATTTTATAATTTTTACCGGAGGTATTATGAAGAAGAGAGTTGTTCTTGCATACTCAGGTGGACTTGACACATCTGTTATAGTAAGATGGTTGACTGATAGGGGGTTTGAAGTTATAACCTATACGGCGGATGTAGGTCAGGGAGAGGAGTTAGGTGAGATTGAAGAAAAGGCAAAGAAAGCTGGAGCCGTTAAAGCCATCATAGATGATATAAAGGAAGAGTTTGCCAGAGAATACTGTACTCCTTTGATGAGGGCAACAGCTCTTTACGAAGGAAAATACACACTTTTATCTTCCTTATCAAGACCTCTTATAGCAAAAAAACTTGTTGAGGTAGCCCATAGGGAAGGAGCTCACTATGTAGCACACGGCTCTACAGGAAAAGGAAATGACCAGGTAAGGTTTGAAGCTTCAGTTTGGGCTTTGGATCCTGATATAGAGGTTTTGGCACCAGTTAGAGAGTGGGAGTTTAAATCAAGGGAAGAGGAGATTGATTATGCAGTAAAACATGGTATCCCTGTAAAGGCTACCAAAGAAAAACCTTACTCTTACGATAGAAATCTGTGGGGTGTTGCAATAGAGGCAGGTCCATTAGAAGACCCATGGACGGAGCCACCGGAAGATGCTTTTGAGATAACTGTATCTCCAGATAAAGCACCGGATACTCCGGAGTATATAGAGATAGAGTTTAAAGAGGGAACACCTGTAAAACTTAACGGAAAAGAGTACAGCCAGCTTTGGCAACTTATCTGGGATCTAAATGAGATAGCCGGAAGACACGGAGTTGGTAGAATAGATATGGTGGAAAACAGATTGGTTGGCATCAAAACCAGGGAAGTGTATGAATCTCCGGCAGGACTTATCCTTATATCAGCCTATGATGAGATAGAGAGTATAGTTTTAGACAGATTTACATATCATTACAAAAAAGACCACATATCACATCCCTATGCGAAACTGGTTTATGAGGGACTCTGGTTTTCAAAACTAAGGGAGTCTATGGATGCATTTAACAATGAGATAGCAAAAGTGGTAAATGGAACAGTGAAAGTTAAGTTATTTAAAGGTAAATTCAGTATAGTTGGAAGAAAATCTCCAAACTCTCTATACAGTGAAGACCTTGCTACATACTCACCAAAAGACTCTTTTGATCATAAAGCAGGAGGAGCCTTTACAAAAGTTTGGGCTCTACCTCTTAAAGTGTTTGCAAGATCAAACAAGAGGTAAGAGATGTTAAAAGAGTATAACCACATAGAGATAGAAGAAAAATGGAGTAAAGAGTATTTAAAAACGGCTATTTTTAGTCCAAAAGAAAAAGATGGGGAGTATTTCTCTGTTGTGATACCCCCTCCAAATGTTACGGGAAGCTTACATATAGGACACTCTCTCAATATGACATTACAAGACATAATAGTTAGATATAAAAGAATGAAAGGTTATAATGTGCTATGGCTTCCTGGATTTGATCATGCAGGTATAGCTACTCAGTGGGTAGTAGTCCGTCAGTTATCAGAGAAAGGTATAAGTAGATTTGACCTTGGAAGAGAGAAGTTTATTCAGAAGGTTTGGGAGTGGGTTCCGCAGTCAAGAAATTCAATAAAAAATCAGCTTGTAAGACTTGGAGCTTCCTGTGATTGGTCTCGCCAGAGATTTACACTTGATGAAGGATTTTCAAGGGCTGTGAGGGAGGCTTTTGTAAAGTTATACAAGGAAGGTCTCATATTTAAGGCTCCATATATAGTAAACTGGGATCCGAAAGAGAGAACAGCTATCTCTGACCTTGAAGTGGAGTATGAAGAGAAGAAAGGAAATATATGGTATGTAAGATACCCTATAAAAAACAGTGATGAGTATATAACAGTTGCAACAACAAGACCGGAAACGATGCTTGGGGATACAGCTGTTGCAGTTAATCCGGAAGATGAGAGATATAAACACCTGATAGGTAAGTTTGTGGTTTTACCTTTGGCACCGGAGAAGAGATACGACATCAATGGTAGAGAAGTTTCAAACCTTATTCCTATAATAGCAGATGAGTATGTTGATCCGGCTTTTGGAACAGGGGCAGTTAAGATAACACCGGCTCATGACCCTAACGACTTTGAAGTAGGAAAGAGACACAATCTACCTATGGTAGTTGTTATGGATGAGTCTGCAGTTATGAATAAAAATGCCGGAGAGTTTGAAGGTCTATACAGATACGATGCAAGGAAAAGAATCGTAGAAGGATTAAAAGAGTTGAAACTTCTTGAAAAAGTGGAAGAACATATCCACAACGTAGGACACTCTCAAAGGTCAAAAGAAGTGATAGAACCTTATCTATCTACCCAGTGGTTTGTTGATACGAAAAAGTTGGCAGACAAAGCCATTGAGGTTGTGGAGAAAGGTCAGATTAGATTTGTTCCGGAAAACTGGCAGAAAACATACCTTAACTGGATGTATAACATAAGGGAGTGGTGTATATCAAGGCAGATATGGTGGGGACACAGGATACCGGTTTGGTATTGTTCTGACTGTGGACACGCTAATGCCTTTAACGATGATATATTTGAGGAAGATTTTGAGAAGGTTATATTTAACCTTTATGCAGATAGTAAGATAGGAAAAGTTTTCTGTGTTGATGAGATTTTAGATCTACTTAAAAGTCAAAACTTTACACAGGAAGATAAAACAAACCTTGAATTTTACGAAAAGGTGGTTTTTGGTAAGGGGATTCCACAGTTAAAAGATAAGAATTCTCTTATAGAAGCCCTTGAAAACTCAAAGTATGTAAAACAGATCTATCCAGAGAGATACGAGATAGTTTTAGAGTGTGAAAAATGTAAAAGTAGAAACTTAAAACAGGATGAAGATGTTCTTGACACATGGTTTTCCTCAGCTTTATGGCCATTTGGAACCCTTGGCTGGCCACAAAACTCAAAAGATTTACAGAGATTTTACCCAACATCTTTACTTGTAACAGGATTTGATATTATCTTTTTCTGGGTTGCCCGTATGATAATGATGGGTATGAAGTTTATGGAAAAAGAACCTTTTAGAGATGTTTATATCCATGCCCTTGTCAGAGATGAAAGAGGTGAGAAGATGTCAAAGACAAAGGGTAATGTGATAGACCCATTAGAGATGGCTGAAAAATACGGTTCAGATGCTCTGAGATTTACACTGACAGCCTTGGCAGCTCAAGGTAGAGATATAAGACTATCTGAAAAGAGGATAGAAGGTTATAAACATTTCTCAAATAAGATATTCAATGCATCAAAATTTGTCCTATCAAACATTGAGGAAAATAAAGATTACAGATTCGATTTACAAAAATTAAAGTTGTCAGTTGAAGACAGATGGATACTGTCAAAATTACAAAAAACAGTTGCAAAATCATCTTCCGAGTTAGAGTCTTATAGATACAATGAGTATGCATCTACGTTGTATGACTTTTTCTGGCATGATTACTGTGATTGGTATATAGAGTTTACAAAAGAGAGAATCTACAAAGGGTCTCAGGAAGAGAAAGATACAGCTCTTACTGTGTTAATCTATGTTCTTGAAAACTCAATGAAACTACTCCATCCTATAATGCCTTTTATAACAGAAGAGATATATAACCATATCCCTACAAAGGATAAAGAATTTTTAGCAATCTCAAAATATCCGGAGTTAGATGACAATTTAATATTTGAAAAAGAAGAGAGATTTATTGAAGACCTTAAAAATTTGATATCAAAGATAAGAGCTGTAAGATCAGACTTTAACATAGAGCCAACCAGAAAGTTAAAAATCAGGATAAAACCATCAGATAAGGAAACAGAAAAGTTATTAACATCTCTAAAACAGCAGATTTCAAATCTTGTAAAAGCGGAAAGTTTAGAGTTATCAGATACACCTAAGAAAGATACAGAAGTGGCCGTTATATCAGATATAGGAGAAGGTTTTATAGATATAGAAGGGGTTATAGATATAGAGAAAGAGATAGAAAGACAACAGAAGATACTTGCAGATATAGAAAAGTCTTTAAAAATTGCTGAAAACAAGCTAAATAACCCATCTTTTGTAGAAAAGGCTCCTCCTAATGTAGTAGAGAAAGAAAGACAGCTTTACCAAGAGTTAACAGAAAAAAGAGAAAAAGTCCTTTCTATATTAGATTTGCTAAGAAGATAATAGGGTAGGACATCCCACCCTTTCTTTTATGCTTTTGTCTAAGATGGAGCTATATAAGTTCAGAAAGTATATGAACACATACCTTAAAATTTAATAAACAAAAAACAGGAGGTATGTGTTCATAATCTACTGAACTGATACACTAAAAATAGAAAATCCGGTTTTATGGTAAAATATTTACTTAATTTTGACAGGAGGAATAAGTCTTGCTAACATTTCCAGTAGAAGAAGCACTAACCTTTGATGATGTTCTACTTTTGCCCCAAAAATCCGATGTTCTACCTCATGAAACAGATGTGAGCTCATATCTTACTCCTAATATAAAGGTAAATATACCTCTCGTATCTGCAGCTATGGATACTGTTACAGAGCATAGATTAGCTATAGCTTTAGCCAGGGAAGGTGGAATAGGTATAATCCACAGAAATATGTCTATAGAAGACCAGATGTATGAAGTTGAAAAAGTTAAAAAAGCTGAATCCGGAATGATTATGGATCCGGTTACCATATTCCCCTATCAAACTGTAGAGGAAGCTTTAAATATCATGTCTATCTACAAGATATCCGGTGTTCCTGTTGTTGATGAAAACAAAAGGTTGGTAGGTATATTAACCAATAGAGATCTAAGGTTCATACATAAGAAAGATTACAAAAAACCTGTCTCTGAATTTATGACAAAAGCACCCCTTGTTACAGCGAGAGAGGGAGTGTCCCTTGATGAAGCTATTGAGATACTACAAAAGCATAAGGTTGAAAAACTCCCTGTTGTAGATGAAAATGGAGTGATAAAAGGTTTAATCACAATAAAAGATATAGTAAAGAGGAAAAAATACCCTAATGCATGTAAGGATGCTTACGGAAGATTGAGAGTGGGTGCTGCTGTAGGAGTTGGTCCAGATGCAATGGAGAGGGTAAAAGCTCTTGTCTCTGTTGGTGTTGATGTTATTGTGGTTGATACAGCTCACGGACATTCAGTTAGAGTATTAGAAACTGTTGAGAAGATAAAAGGTGAATTTCCTAATTTAGATGTTATCGGTGGTAATATAGCTACGGCAGAAGCAGCGGAGGATCTCATAAAAGCCGGAGCAGACGGAGTGAAAGTTGGTATAGGGCCAGGTTCCATCTGTACTACAAGAATAGTTGCTGGAATAGGGGTTCCACAGATTACAGCGATAGCTAAATGTTCAGAAGTTACCAAGAAATACGGTAAAACTCTTATAGCGGATGGTGGAATTAGGTACTCCGGAGATATTGTTAAGGCTATTGCAGCTGGGGCTGATACTGTTATGCTCGGTAGTTTGTTTGCCGGAACGGAAGAATCTCCGGGAGAGAGGATATTCTACCAAGGAAGATCTTATAAAGTTTACAGGGGAATGGGGTCCCTTGGAGCAATGAAAGCAAGATTTAGTAGCGATAGATACTCTCAGGAAAGTGTTGAAAAATTTGTTCCGGAAGGTATAGAAGGAAGAATACCATTTAAAGGACCTATAGCTGATGTAGTTTATCAGCTTGTAGGTGGATTAAGATCGGGAATGGGTTATACAGGATGTAGAACCATAAAAGACCTTCAGGAGAAAACAAAATTTATAAAGATAACAAACGCCGGATTAAGAGAGTCCCACGCCCACGATATATACATAACCCAAGAAGCACCAAACTACTGGGTAGAATAAATATTATGAGGTAAAAATATGGAAAATTTAAACGATTTTCAGCTCCTTTTAGCTCAGGAGATAACAAATCTTGAACGTTTTATAGTAAAAAGCCCACTTGCAACAAATGAGTTTTGGAGTGAGTGGCAAAGAAAAGCCGGAGAGATAGTGATAACAAAAGCGGCTATAAAGAAAGCATTAAAAACATACGAAGGAAAACTTCCAGCAGATCAGATAATAAAACTTTCAGCCATGCTCGATGCCTATAAAGAGATATCCGTTTATCTTGAACTTTTAAGGGAAACAGCTTTAAAAGTAAAAGGTACAGAGATAGAAGGTCTAAATCTCTTTGACTCCATAGAGGGAGAAAACGAAGAAGACTTCTAACAAACAGGAGGGATTATCTATGTTTGATGGCTATCTCACTCTTAAAGACGTAGATCTTAAAGGAAAAAAGGTTTTTGTAAGAGTAGACTACAATGTCCCCCTTGATGAACACGGCAATATAGAGGATGATATAAGAATAAGAGAAACCATACCAACTATAAACTATCTTCTTGATAACGGTGCTACGATAATACTTGCTTCCCATCTTGGAAGACCAAAAGGAAAACCAGACCCTAAATACTCACTCTATCCGGTTGCAAAGAGATTGGAGAGACTTTTAGGAAAGGAAGTTAAATTTTTGCCAGACTGTGTAGGAAGTTCTGTGGAAGAGGCGGTAAATAATTCAAATTCCGGAGATATTTTCTTACTTGAAAATCTGAGATTCCATAAGGAAGAAGAGAACAATGACCCTGAGTTTGCAAAATCTTTGGCAAAACTGGCAGATATATATGTAGTTGATGCATTTGGCACTTGCCATAGAAAACATGCGTCTATGTATGGAGTGAAAGATTATATTCAACCGGTAGTTATGGGATTTTTACTTGAAAGGGAGCTTGATTACTTTAGAAAAGCTCTTTTAAATCCCCAAAGACCGGTTGTAGCATTTTTGGGAGGTTCAAAGGTTTCTTCTAAACTTGGAGTGATAGAGTTTTTACTTGATAAGGTAGATAAGATATTTATCGGTGGAGCAATGGCTTTCACATTTTTGAAAGCTCTGGGTTATAAGGTTGGGTCTTCCTTGGTTGAAGATGATATGCTTGAAAAAGCACTGGAAATAATTGAGAAAGCTAAGAAGAGAGATGTTAAGTTTTACTTACCTGTTGATTTTATATGTGGACAAGCTGTATCTGAACAAACTCCAGTTATAGAGGTTGCTTACCAGGAGATACCAAATGGTTGGTTAGGACTTGATATAGGACACGCTTCTGTGATTCTTATAAAAGAGATAATAAAAGACGCCCAAACTATAGTTTGGAATGGACCTATGGGTGTATTTGAGATAGATAAATTCAAGATGGGAACCTTTGAGCTTGCCCATGCTATTGCGGAAAGTCCTGCACTGTCAATAGCCGGAGGTGGTGATACGGATTATGCAATCCATAAAGCCGGCGTAGTAGATAAGATAAGCTATCTATCTACAGGAGGAGGTGCCTTCTTAGAATTACTTGAAGGAAAGCAGCTTCCTTGTCTTGAAGCCATAACAAAGAAAGAGGTATAAAGTGAGTTTTTTACAGGTTGCAAAAGAAGCCGCCGTTATAGGCGGCAGCATACTGAAAGAAAATTTTAAGAAGATTAAACAGTCTGATGTTGAATCAAAAGGAGTAAAAGATTTTGTTACTTATGTTGATAGATTGTCAGAAGAGAGGATTAGAAATTACATACTATCTATTTATCCTGATCACTCCTTTTTAGGTGAAGAGGAAGGAACCTTTGGAAAAAGTGAGTTTGTCTGGATAGTTGACCCCTTAGATGGGACTAAAAACTACATCTCAGGTTTTGAGATTTTTGCGGTTTCGGTTGCATTAAAAAGGGAAGATGAGTTTTTAGCATCTGCTATATACATTCCTATGTTAGATAAACTATACTATGCGGAAAAAGGGTCGGGAGCATACCTTAACGGCCAGAGGATAAAAGTTTCAAATAGACCAATTCAAAATGCAGTAGTAGCGACAGGATTTCCATTTAGAAACATCAAAGAGCTTGATAGTTATATATCAATGTTAAAAAAGGCTATGATAACTTTCTCAGGAGTGAGAAGACCTGGAGCAGCTGCTATAGACCTTGCTTTAGTGGCAGAGGGTGTTTTTGACGGTTTTTTTGAGATGAAGTTATCTATATGGGACATAGCAGCAGGAGCTTTACTGATAGAAGAAGCTGGAGGTATATATTCAAACTTTGAAGGTGAAAAAGACCTATCTGATGGTAATATAATAGCCGGTGGACCAGATATATACAAAGTTTTATTTGAGATAGTTAATTCAGAAAGTAAAGAGTGAAGTTTTAAAAGTTTTACAGTTATCTGCTAATGGACAGTTTAAACAGTCAGGTTTCTTTTTACAAAATATTTTGCAATGTTGTACTATCAAAGCATGAAACTCTTTGTAAATTTCTAAATCCTTTGGAATACTATCCGTTATCACTTTTTGGAGTTCATCATAACTTATATCTTCATCACAAAGACCAACTCTTGAAAAGACTCTCTTCGTATAGCTATCTATAACAAAGTAAGGCTTATCGAGAGCATACAGTAGGATAGAGTCAGCAGTTTCCTTACCTACACCTTTGATGGTAAGTAAGTTTTGACGGGTAATCTCTTTGCTGTTTAAAAACAGTTTAGAAATTTCCTTTAAAGTTAGAGATTTTCTTTTATAAAATCCGGCAGGTTTTATCAGATATTGGAGCTCTTCTATAGGTATTTTTAAAATTTTCTCAAAAGATAAAGCATCCTTATATATCAAATTTTCAACAGCTCTCTCTACATTTTTCCAAGATGTGTTCTGAGTAAGGACCGCACCTACAGTTATCTCTACTACCTTATCCTGTTCTTGATGAACTGGCCACCAATTCTGAAAACCGAAATAATCTAACAGTAATCTATAAATATCAAAAATCATCAACATAAAAAAATTATAACATTTTATACAGACCTGACTTTTATCATAAAAAGATCTCTATGGATATTTACAATATATAAAAAATTTTTTATATAAGGAGAAAGTGATGGACTGTTGTGAAATAAATGGAAAGTATATCAAAGATGTTGCACAAGTAAAGAAAACAGGTGAAGGAGTTTTAATAGAAGTTAATGATTCGGAAGTTTCAAAAGAAAAGCTTGAAGAGATGATTACAAGCTGTCAAACTGGAAGATGTGACTGTATGACCGAAGAAACAAAAAAGAAAATTACATTTATAGAACTAAGGTTTACAGATGGAAAACCAGCTATACAGATAAAGGGAGATGTCTCAAAAGAGGAGATAGAATCTGCAATGTCAAAATCTTGTCAAAATCTAAAGTAAGGATATAAGATGGAAAACTATCTACAGAAATTATTTTATGCACTATCTGATAAAACAAGGTTAAAGATAGTTAAAATTTTGCTGGATAACGGAGAGGTGTGTGTTTGTAATTTACAGAGAGTCTTTAACACATCTCAGCCTAAAATCTCGTTTCATATGAGGATTTTAAGAGATGCTGGAATTGTCAGAGGAGAAAAGAGAGGAAAGTGGGTTTACTATAAACTTAACTATCTTCCGGAGTGTATAGAGAGCATTATCAGAAATATGCCTTCTATAAATTTAGAAAAAAATTGTGAGGTAAAGATATGAAAAAGATACAGATAGTTAGTTCATCAAACTGTAAAAACTGTGAGCTTCTATACGAAGTTGTTAGTACTATCGTTAAGAAAAAGGACATTGATGCACAGGTGGAAAAGGTTGTTGATATTAAAGAGGTTGTAAAATACGGTGTTATGACGACTCCTTTACTTGTTGTAGATGGTAAGTTAAAGCATGCAGGTGCTCCTATACCTGCTCCCCAACAGATAGAAAAACTTATAAGTGAGTAAGTAGAGTTATGTTTGAAATATACGATAGATTGGCAGATTTTATAGTTTTTGAGGTTTTGAAATTAGAAGCCGGAACTAAATTAACAGAGACACTGCACTTTTTCTTCTACGATACTTTAAAGATATTTACTCTTTTAACCTTAGTTATATTCTCTATCTCTTTTTTAAGAAGTTATTTTCCTATTGAGAAAACAAGGAATATACTTTCAAAACATAAGGCTATATCTCTTCCTTTGGCAGCATTCTTAGGTGTTTTAACACCTTTCTGCTCTTGTTCTGCTATCCCTATGTTTATAGGTTTCATAGAGGCAGGGATACCACTGGGAGCCGCTTTTGCATTCTTGGTCGCTTCTCCGATGGTAAATGAGATAGCTATAGGACTTCTATTTTCTACATTTGGACTGAAAGTAACTTTGGTTTATATAGTTTTTGGTGTAGCTGTTGCAATCATCGCAGGCTTAGTTATTGAAAAGATAAATCCAAGAGATCTTATAGCAGATTACATTTTTGAGATTAAAATGGGTGAGACACAGGAAAGGGAGCAAACTTTTAGGGATAGAGTTAATTTTGCTTTAAATAATGTTAAAGATATATTAAAGAAAATTTGGATATACATAGTTGTAGCTATTGGTATTGGTGGCTTTATACATGGTTATGTTCCGGCTGATCTTATAGAAAATATATCAAAAGCTGCTGGAATACTTGGAGTCCCAATAGTCACTATATTAGGGATACCTTTATACTCAAATGCTGCTGGGACTTTGCCAATTATCCAACCTTTAATAGAAAAAGGTGTTCCGATAGGTACGGCACTTGCTTTTATGATGTCAATAACGGCTCTATCTTTTCCAGAATTTTTGATTTTAAAACAGATAATGAAGATAAAACTTATAGTTATATTCGCTTTAATTGTAGGTATATCAATAATAGTTGCAGGTTATATATTTAACATAATTCTATAGAGGAGGTACCATGGTTAAGATTGGATTTATTTGCACCGGAAACTCTGCAAGAAGTCAGATGGCTGAGGGATTTGGAAAGTATTTTGCAAAACTCTATGGTAAAGATGTTGAGATTTACTCTGCTGGGTCTAATCCTTCCGGATATGTCCATCCAAAGGCCATTGAAGTTATGAAGGAAGTAGGTATAGATATATCAGATCAATACTCAAAAAGTTTAAATGAGATACCTCTTAATGAACTTGATTATGTTATAACCTTGTGTGGAGATGCTGCTGAAACCTGTCCCGTAGTACCTGGAGCAAATACTCAACATTGGGGACTTCCGGATCCCGCAAAAGTTGTAGGTCCAACCGAAGATGCGAAGATAAATGCGTTCAGAAACATCAGAGACCAGATAAGAGAAAAAGTAGAAAATCTCATAAAGAGTCTATAGAAGATGACTGAGTTATTAGCTTTTGCTGTATTTTTAATAACTCTGTTTTTCGTTATAAAACAGCCTTGGAAAATAGGTATAGGTTGGAGTGCTACAGTAGGAGCTATTGTCAGCCTTACTTTAGGTATAGTCTCTATTGATGATGTAAAAAGGGTAGTTGAGATTGTCTGGGATCCTACAGTTGCTTTTTTAGGTATCATCTTTATATCTATAATTCTTGACAAAATCGGGTTCTTTGAGTGGGCTTCTCTCCACATGATGCATTTTGCAAATGGAGATGGTAAAAAGTTATTCCTTTATATAATTATACTTGGAGCCATCATATCGGCATTTTTTGCAAACGATGGAGCGGCACTCATACTTACTCCCATAGTTTATCAGAAGATAAAACATCTTGGGTTGAAAGAGAAGGCTATGCTTCCTTTTATAATGGGAAGTGGTTTTGTAGCTGATACAACAAGTTTACCTCTTATAATATCCAATCTTGTTAATATACTTACCGCTGATTACTTTCATATCGGATTTTTTGAGTATGCTCTAAGGATGGTGTTTGTAAATCTTTTTTCTCTTCTGGCTACTATAACTGTTCTATATCTTTTCTTCAAAAGAGACCTTATAAATAGATACGACACTGAGATTTTAGAGGATAAACCACCAAAACTTGCAATAAAAGACCCATTTGTGTTTAAGATAACTTGGTTTGTAGCATTTGGAATGTTAATTGCCTTCTTTATAAGTGAGATCTATTACCATGTTCCTACTTCTTTTATTATAATACTTGCAAGTGTGATTTTATTCTTAGCATCTTTAAAAAATAGAGCTTTCGACACTAAAACTGTTCTTCTAAAAGAAACACCTTGGAAGATAGTGGTTTTCTCAATAGGTATGTATGTGGTAGTTTATGGACTTAAAAATGCCGGACTTACAGTGGAGTTATCAAAACTAATAGAGATATCTTTAAACTACGGTGAATTTGTAGCTATCTTCTTCACTGGATTTTTAGCTGCGTTTTTATCCTCTGTTATGAATAACATGCCATCTGTTATGATAGTAAACCTATCCATAGATGAGATAAATACAGCATTAGAGGTAAAAAAGATACTTGGTTATGCCAATGTTATAGGCTGTGATCTTGGACCCAAGATAACACCTATCGGTTCTCTTGCGACACTCCTGTGGCTTCATGTTTTAGAGAGTAAAGGCATAAAAATAGGATGGGGATACTACTTCAAAATCGGAATAGTTCTAACTATCCCTACCCTTATATTTACCTTACTTGGACTTTATATAGTTATTAAGATCTTTGGTTAGAAACTGGTAGAAGGAGTTCTCTACAGGAGAGAGACGGATGTTTTTCTGAGTTATTATGAAAAATCCCCGTTTTAGGTTTATGTTTTCTATCTTTACCTCTTTAAGTATATCACAGCTTAGCATCTCTGAAACAACCAATTTTGATATAAAAGAGACAAAGTTAGAGTTCTGGACTATCTTTGCAATTGCTTTACTACTTGATATCTCCATCACTGGTTTTAGTCCAATTTTTAAGCTACTTTCAACAACATTCCTCGTTCCGCTTCCCTGTTCCCTCATTATAAGCTGGTAGTTTTGAAACTGATCTAATGTTATACCTGAAGGAATTGGATTGTTTATAGATGCTGTGAGAATAATCTCATCTTCATAAAATTTCTTAACAAAGAGCTTAGTTGAGTCAATGTTATCCTCTATCAATCCTAAGTTGAATACCCTTGATAAAACCCCCTCTTCTACCTCTTTTGAATTTCCAACAAACAGATTTAATCTAACATTAGGATAAAGTTTATAAAACTGTGGGATAATCTTTGGAAGTAAGAAATCTCCTATAGTGGAGCTTGCTCCAACGGTCAGTATACTCTTTGTTGATACTTTTAACTCTTTTAAATCTTCCTCAAGGTAGGAGTATTCGTTAAGTATGTTTTGAGCGTGTTTGTATAGTAGTTTTCCCTCTTCTGTAAGTTCTATACTGTTTTTTGACCTTTTAAATAGAGTTACTCCAAGATAGTTTTCTAACTTCTTTATCTGAAGAGTGACTGTTGGTTGGGAGATGAATAACATCTGTGCTGCTTTTGATATACTTCTAACATCTGCCACTGTTTTAAAAATTTTCAGTCTGTGATAATCAAGAATTTCCATCTAAACTCCGATGAGCTTCTTCTACTACTCTGATTATATCATCTTCATATAGTTTTTTACAGTCCTTTCCTTTCTTTATATGTGCCAGAAACTCTATATTACCTTTCGGTCCTTTTATCGGTGAGTAGCTTAAATTTTGAGTACAGTAACAGCTTTCTTCAAGGGAGTTTATAACAGATTTTATTGCCTTTATATGAAGGTCTTTGTCTCTTACTACGCCATCTTTTACCTCTCTTTTGGAAAGTTCAAACTGGGGCTTTATAAGGACAACTCCTTCAGCATCTTCTTTAAGAAGGTTACATATATTGGGAAGTATCTTTGTTATAGATATGAAGGACACATCTGACACTACTATATCGACTGGTTCAGGAATCTCCTTCTCCGTAAGATACCTTGCGTTAAACTCCTCTATGGATATAACTCTCGGGTCTCTTCTGAGTTTTTCGTGAAGTTGGTGTTTTCCTGCATCAACTGCATAAACTTTTCTTGCACCGTGTTGTAATAAACAGTCTGTAAACCCTCCAGTTGAAGATCCTATATCAAGACAGACTTTGTCTTTTACATCTATATTAAAAACTTCCAAAGCTTTCTGAAGTTTAAAGCCGCCTCTTGATACAAAAGGGAGATTCTCTTTTATGTAGATATTAGCTTCAGTATCTACCTTTGTTCCCGGTTTATCAACTTTCTGATTATTTACAAAAACAACCCCGGACATTATCAGAGCTTGAGCTTTCTCTCTACTTTCTACTAAACCTTTATCAACGAGAAGTTTATCTATCCTCTCTTTTTTCATTTATATACTTTTCTCTTAAATATATCCTTAGGAGATACAACCTTCTCTATGAATACCTTTCCGTCAAGGTGGTCTATCTCGTGTTGTATGACGACGGCTTCAAAACCTTCTGTATCAAAGGTTATTAAATTGCCGTTTATATCCTGTGCTTCCACTTTTATATAGTAAAATCTCTTTACATTTCCGGTGTAATCTGGGACAGACATACAGCCTTCCCTGAATATAATCTCTCCTTCACCATGTATTATCTTTGGATTTGAAAGAACCATAAGTCCGTGGGACACTACATTTGTTTTATGGGTGCTTTTGGAAGAATCTATGACAATAATCCTTATATGTTTGTTAACTTGGGGAGCGGCAATTCCAACTCCTCCAGGAGAGTTATACATAGTGTATATAAGTTTATCTACAAACTCCTTAAAATCTTTACCAAAATCTTCAACTTCCCTTGAAACAATCTTTAATCTCTCATCTGGATACTTTAAAATTTCGAGTTTTTCCATTTAAAGCTCTGCTTCTTCAACCGGATTAACTGATATATCAACCTTTAAAGATTCTTTAAGATTGTCTATGCGGTTTTGAAGTTCTTCAAGCTGTGTATCCTTAGGAAGTTCTGCCTCTATAAACATTATATAAAGGTCAGGAGTTTTCTCTGTTCTTAAATCTGATATGTTTATATCTAAATCTGCCAAAGTTTGTGATACATTGTAAACTATACCAGGCCTATCTGCCCCGTAGACAACTATGTTGAGTATTGTTTTATATCTCTTGTCTTCTTTGTAAAAGATATCTTCTGGAATTTCCTTGATAGAGATAGTTAAATTTTCATTTTTTTCAAGGTTTTCAAAATTTGTTTTTAAAGACTCCCCATTTTCACCTTTTACAATTAACATTATGGTAAACTCATTGTTAAGTCTCGTCATAGATGAGTCTTCTATATTAAAGCCGTTTTCATACAGTATCTTTGTAACCTTTGCAACTATTCCTGGTCTGTCCTCCCCAAAAGCGGTTATTATGTAGTGAGCCATTATATTTCCTCTTCTTCGGCTTCAAGCTCTTCTAAGTATGCTCTGTAATCATCTGCTGTCATAAGGTCTTCTATCTCTTGTAAGTCTTTTAGCTGTATATCACATATCCAGCCATCACCGTAAGGGTCTGAATTTATAACAGAAGGGTCATTTGATAGGTCTTCATTTATAGATATTATCTTTCCGGTTAGAGGAGAGTAAATCTCAGACACAGCTTTCACGGATTCAACTGAAGCTATAACCTCTCCGGACTCCACTTCTCTATTTAACTCTGGTAAATCAACAAAAACAACATCACCAAGCTGATGCTGTCCGTAATCTGTTATACCTATTGTAGCCACATCTGACTCTATCTTTACCCATATATGCTCTTTTGTGTAGTAAAGGTCTTCTAAAACCTTATAATCCATATTTTTTACAACCTCCAAAAATTACTTTTAAACTATTCTATCATAAATGTTATTGGGTTATAATAGAATAACTCTATTGATGGGGGAGAGTCATGGACTCAAAAGAGCTGATAAATGAGGTTTTGGATCGACTTCAAGCCGATGTTACTAAACTTGGAAGTAGCTTTTACAGAATCATCTACTTCAACCTAACAGAATCTGTAAAAAAAGATGGATGTTTTGAAGTTGAATCAATCGTGAATACGGAGATGGGAATTTATAGATTTTCTTACTGTCTGTGTGAAACTGAAAATGGTGTTACTTTCTGTGAATCTGAAAATATTCCGATAGGATGGTAAAAGGTTTTGATATAATAGTTAAACTACTTGATATATTCTAAAAAAAAGGTTAATATTTTATAACATTGTTTTAAAAAACTTTAAAGAGGCGAAGGTATGTCTTGGATAAGCTTAGATAAGGCAAAGGAGCTTGAGGCAAAGTTTGGATATGTAAAAGCCTCGGAAAGTAAGGGTGTTGTTTCTGTAGAAGTTCCAAAGGATAAATTTATAGAGTTTCTTAAGTTTTTAAAGGAAGATCCGGATTTAAACTTTCGGATGTTCTTGGATTTAACAATCATTGACCATGGAGAGAAAGAAGACCCAAGATTTCAAGGTGTAGTTATACTTTTCTCTCCGAAAAACCAAAACAGAATAATCGTAAAAACCTGGGCTGAAAATGAGACTTTACCTACTCTTACTACTCTCTGGAAAGGTGCAAAGTGGGCTGAAAGGGAAGCCTGGGATATGTTTGGAATTAAGTTTGAAGGACATGAAAACCTCGTCAGAATGCTTCTATGGGAAACATACCCTTACCATCCTCTCAGAAAGGACTTTCCTCTTGAAGGAATAAAGGATACAGAGCTTCCATCCTTAAATGAGACTCTAAGGGAAGATACATTAGAAGGACTGTTTAACTATGACAGAATGCATACAGCAATACCAACTATGGAAGACCTTGAGATCACTCAGAAGAAGAGAATACCTGTAAAGAGTTCTCAGATAGTTCTAAACTGGGGACCTTTACATCCTGGAACCCACGGAACTATATGGTTTTTATTTGACCTTGACGGTGAGTATGTGAAACAGTGTGATATTATCATAGGACAGCTACACAGGGGAGTAGAAAAACTGGGAGAAAATGTAAACTGGCAACAGTTTATACCTTATACAGACAGAATGGACTATATTGCTGCTATAAATGAAAATCATGCCTATGTTTTAGCAGCTGAAAAACTTCTCGGTATTGAGATTCCGGAGAAAGCTAAATGGATTAGAACTATGATGGCTGAGCTTTCAAGGATTAACAGCCACCTCCTGTGGCTTGGGACTTATGCCCTTGACCTGGGTGCTTTAACTATGTTCCTTTACACATTTAGAGAAAGGGAAAAGATTATGGATATTATAGAAGGTATAACCGGCGCAAGGTTTACCATAAATTACTTCAGGATAGGTGGTGTATTTGCTGACCTTCCTTACGGTGCTTTAGATGCTATAGAGCATCTCATAAAAGATCTACCAGAAAGGATCAACGACTATGAAACACTTCTAACAAGAAATAGGATATGGTTATCAAGAAACAAAGATGTATGTGTGATAACGGAAGAAGATGTGTATGACTATGGATTAACTGGAGCTGTAGCGAGAGGTTCTGGTGTTGCTTACGATGTGAGAAAGATAGATAAATATGATGCTTACGGGGAAGTTGATTTTGATATACCTGTTGGTGAAACTGGGGATTCCTATGACAGATACCTTGTCAGAATGGAAGAGATGAGACAGAGTATAAAGATTATCCAGCAATGTGTAGCAAAACTAAGGAGGATGTCAAAGAATGATCCTTACTTCTTCCAAACTCCAGATGAGAAAAAACTGAAAGTTACAATAGATGGAAGAGGAATGAAACTACCTGCCGGTGAAGTTTATGCTTCTTCAGACAATCCAAGAGGTGAGCTTGGATTTTATATATATAACAAGAAAGATGGACTAAAAGCCCACAGAATGAGGATAAGGTCAGGAGCCTTTTACAACTTACAGGTATTTACAAAAGCAATAATTGGAAGACCTATAGCTGATGCTATCACATTACTATCAACGATAGACCCTGTCGTAGGTGAAACAGATAGATAGGAGGTTAAAAGATGGGAATAAAGAAGGTTGGATCTCAGCCTCAAACCTTGGTTGAAAAGATATTTTTCCTTGATTTTATAAAAGGACTTAAAACTACGATAAAACATCTGTGGAAAAAAGTTATAACTGTCGATTTCCCTTATGAGGTTGTAGTGCCTCCTCCAAGATTCAGAGGAGTTCACGGTCTTAGGACTGTTGACGGCACAGAGAACTCAGAGTTTGACAGTTGGGTTAAAAGATTGAAGATAAAACCACCTGAGATAGGTGAGACAAGATGTATAGCATGTAAATTCTGTCAAGCAGCTTGTCCTGTTCCGGAGCTTTTTGATATACAAGCTGAGAAACTTGATGTTCCTGAAGACCATCCTCACTATGGTTTAAAAGTTATGACTGTTTTCACTATGGATTTATCAAAATGTACATTCTGTGGTCTGTGTACCCAAGCCTGTCCAACAGACTGTATAATAATGACTGATATATACGATCTATCAGCTTACACGAGAAGAAACTGGGTTTTAGATAAAGATATGCTAACACAGATAGCAAATGATTTTGTGGCAAGAAGAGGAAGTGAGAAGTTTGACCAAAACTCACAGTGGAGAGAAGACCAGAAAATCTGGCCTGATTATGATAAAACAAGGGAAAAACTTTGGGATTTCAACATGCCTAAGTTGGGTCCAAACTACATAGACCAAACAACTTAATGAAGTTATCCGGAAAAACAGAGTTAGTTGAGTATATAAAAGATATAATAAAAAGTAAAGGGGCTATCTCCTTCAGAGATTTTATGGAGATGGCTCTATATCATTCTGAATATGGATACTACACATCAAATAAACAGAAGATAGGTGGATTTGGAGATTACTTTACATCCTCCGAGTTAGACCCTATATTCGGACAGCTCTTAGCAAAGCAGTTTATAGAGATTTATGAAAGATACTTTAAAGATCAACATATACATATTGTTGAGGTAGGCTCTGGAAAAGGGTATTTACTACACGATGTTGTCAGATATGTAAAAGATAAATATCCAGATATATACAGAAACATAAAATTTTTATCCGTAGAAAAATCTGACTATCACAGACAGCTACAAAGAGAACTACTTAAAGATTTTGACAATATAGAATACTACCAAGATATATCTGATATACATCCAATTAAAGGAATTATCTACTCAAATGAGCTTTTTGATGCTATTCCCACTCATATGATAAAAGTTAAAGATGGTAAGGTTTATGAGATATTTTTGACTCTGGATCAGGAAGATAATGTTGTTGAGATAGAGAAGGAAATTTCTGAGGAAATTAGAAAGTATATAGAAGATTTAGATATAAAACTACCGGACAATATAACAACTGAGATAAACACAGATGCTATAAAAGTTATATCTATGTTGGCTGATAAGTTAGAGAAAGGTTTTGTATTTACAATAGATTACGGATATCCTTCAAGGGAACTCTATAAACCATACAGAAGCCGTGGAACTTTAATATGTTATTACAAACATACCTATAACGAAAACTACTATCAGAATGTGGGACTTCAAGATATCACATCCCATGTAAATTTTTCTGCAATTTCTTACTACGGAGGAAAGTCTGGATTAAAAACTGTCGGATTTACAGACCAGGCTCATTTTTTGATTAACCTTGGACTTGCAGAAGAGTTAAATAATCTATATGAGAAAGGAGATTATAAATCCTATGAAAAAGCAAACAGATTAAAAACTCTGATACTTCCAAAAGGAATGGGTGAGAAATTTAAAATACTTATCCAATCCAAAAATATACAAAATCCACAACTTGAAGGTTTAAAGATAACTCCACCCCAAACAGACAGATACAAACTTTGAGAGGTTGATATGATATACAACTTTTTAGTGGCTTTTACATTCTTACTTGTTGCAACTTTCTCCTACTGGTACTCTTCAAAACTTACAGTTTATAAAGAAAGTTCCTTTATCAAATCTTTCTTTGTGGTGCTTTTATCCTACACTATCGCCGGAGTATTAAAAATGTTAACTCAAAACTTAATAAATTATTACTCAGTTGTTGTTATGTTTGTGGTGTTATTTACCGTTCAAACTTTTTTGGCTAATTACATCTTTAAAGAAAGTTATAAAAAAGGACTACTAACAGCCCTTTTATCTTTTGTGGTAACAATTATTATCGGACTACCTTTACTTGTTTTAAGTGGTATAGCTATAAGCTATTTAAAACTACCAAATAACTAAACATCTTCAACTTGCTTTATATCGTCTAATCTCCAGTCAATGGCTTTGCCTACGAAAGCCCAATACTCTTTAAACCTAACAGGGTTAACAGAGTCTCCTTCAACAACATTTCCCCTACTATCAACTGTATAATCAATAGCAGTAGCATCTATCTCAACTATCACTACTTTATGGTCTTTTTCTTCTTCAACATGAACTATCTCTATATTTTCTATTTGAATGTCTTTTACTATATTTCTTAAACCTTTTGATTTTAAATCATCTAACTGAGAAACTAAATAGTTATACATTCTGTCTGTTGTGAAATTTCTCACTTTTGACAGGTCTCCTTCCGACCATGATTTTTGTATATCAATAAATGCATTTTTGGCCAAGTTTAAAATCAGCTCTTCATTTATGTTAGGAATAGTGGATGCAGTATAGTAGTAATCCTGTGAGGATATGTTATAACCTGATATAGGTTGAGGTTGAGGCTCCGATGCTCTTGATTTTAACATTCTAAAAATCAGATATCCTACTCCCAATATAAATAAAATCTCTAAGAGCCCCGGCATTCCAATATCAAATCCATATCCCATTAATAGAGACAGTAGAGCACCGAATA